>JBJOIF010000210.1:0-6398 GCA_046047335.1 Planctomycetota bacterium
TGTTCGCCAACCCACCGAGCAGCGCGCGATCGGGAACGACGCGCAGCGACGCGGAGCGCAGTTGCACGTTGGAATCGCCGGCCGGCACGCGCACTTCCACCGGCACCGGGCGCCCGCTCAGCGACACGACGCTGCCGGCGGCCTTGCGCAGCATGCCGCTGGCCATCTGCAGGGCGGCAAGCGCCTCGGGACGGCCCTCGGCCCCTGCGTCGACGGCAATCTCGATGCGCGTCGCCAGGTGCTGCGCCGCATCCTCGATGG
The DNA here is from genome assembly GCA_046047335.1 of Planctomycetota bacterium. Lineage (GTDB taxonomy): Bacteria > Planctomycetota > Phycisphaerae > Phycisphaerales > SM1A02 > UBA966. The sequence goes on from JBJOIF010000210.1 coordinate 262, forward strand.
GAATCACGCGGTCGACCACCAGCTGCGGCGAGCCGCGCGAGTGGTCGAGACGGGCGACCATCAGCACCACGCGGTCCTGCATCATGAGCTCGGCGTGCGCCGCGAAGGTCTGCGCGAAGAGTACGCCCTCGATCGCCGAGCCCTGGTCGGCCAGCGTGAACATCGCCATTCGCTGGCCGGCGCTCTTGCCGGTCTTGGCGACCACGGCACGCACCCTCGAGAGCATGCCGCCCACCACCACGGCGGCGTCCTGCGACATCTGCGACACGCGCTCGACGCTGCCCGAGCAGAAGGTCGCGATCTCATCGCGGTACTGCTGCAGGGGATGCCCGCTCACGTGAAAGCCGAGCGCGTCCTTCTCGTAGGCGAGCGCCTGCATCCGCTCCCACGGGGCAACCTTGCGCAGCGCGCCGGAGGCCTGGCCCGCGGGCGTCGCGGACGCCGTCGGCGCCTCGAACTCGCCGAAGAACGTCATCTGGCCGACGCGTCGGTCCTCGTTGCGGGACTGCGCGCTGCGCATCGCGTCCTCGATGGTGGCCGCCAGCGCTGCCCGCGCCTCCACGCCGTGCAGCCCATCGAATGCCCCGCCCTTCACCAGCGCCTCCACGGTGGCGCGGTTCACCGCACGAAGGTCGACGCGGTCGCAGAAGTCGAAGAGGTCGCGGAAGCGGCCATTGGCGCGTCGCTCGGCGACGATCGCACGGATGGCACCCTCGCCCGCCCCCTTGATGGCGCGGAGCCCGAATCGGACGTGGCCGTGCACGGCGTCGTGCGGCTCCCCATCGGCGTAGACCACCGCGAAGTCCACGTCGGAGAGGTTGACGTCGGGCGGGCGGACCTCGACCCCGACGTGCGGCGCGGCGTCGGTGGAATCGGGGAATACCGTGCGCCGGCACTCGTCGAGGTAGACCGCCCAGTCCTCCACCTTCTGCGCCTGGCTCTCAAAGGAGAGCACCGCCGCCATGAACTGGTTGGGGAACCAGGTCTTCAGGTAGGCCGTCTGGTAGGCGACGATCGCGTATCCGGTGGAATGGCTCTTGTTGAAGCCGTAGCCGGCGAACTTCACGATGAGGTCGAAGAGCTCCTCCGCCCGCGACGGCGGGACGCCGCGCGTTCCGGCACCCTGCACGAACTCCGCCCGCGTCGCCGCAATCAGCTTCTCGTTCTTCTTGCTGATCGCCTTGATCACGGTGTAGGCGTGGCGGAGCGGGATGCCGCCCAGGAGATGCAGGACCTGCATCACCTGCTCTTGGTAGACCATGATCCCGTAGGTCTCGGCAAGCAGCGGATCGACGGCCTCGTGCACCGGAGGCACCTGTTGGCGGCCGTGCTTGCGGGCGTTGTAGTCGGGGATCAGGCTCATCGGCCCCGGGCGGAAGAGCGCGTTGGCGGCGATCAGGTCCTCGAGCCGGTCGGGCTGCATGTCCGCGAGCAGGCGGCGCATGCCCCCGGACTCGAACTGGAACACGCCGCCCGTATCGGCGCGCCGGAACAGCCCGAGCACGCGCTGGTCGTCGAGCGGCACCCGGTCGAGGTCGAGCGGGTGCGGACCGCCGTCGCCCGGTTGCCGCCCCACCGCCCGCCAGATCGTCGCCTCGTCCATTGATTCGCGCACGAGTCGCTTGGCGAGCTCGATCGTCGAGAGCGTCCGGAGGCCCAGGAAGTCCATCTTCAGCAGGCCGGCCTTCTCGCACAACGGCCCTTCCCACTGGGTGACCACCTCGTCGCCACCGCCGGTGGGCCGGCAGAGCGGCACGATGGTGTCGAGCGGCTGCGTGGCCACCACGACGCCTGCCGCATGAATTCCCTGCGTGCGCGCGTGATTCTCGAGATCCCGGGCCGCGTCGACGATGCGGCGCACCTGGTCGTCCGAGTCGTACGCCTCCTTGAACTGGGGCCCCGACGCGAATGCCTTGTCGAAGGTCATGTCCGGTGCCTCGGGCACCAGGTTGGAGATGCGCTGCGCCTCGGCCGGCGGCACGCCCATCACGCGCGCCACGTCCTTGATGGCGTTCTTCGCCTTCAGCCGACCGAAGGTGGCGATCTGCGCCACGTGTCCGTACTTCTGCCGCACGTGCTGGATGACCGCGGCGCGGCCATCCTGGCAGAGGTCGATGTCGATGTCGGGATACTCGCTTCGGTCCGGATCGGTGAAGCGCTCGAAGAGCAGGCCGTACCGCACGGGGCAGGCGTTGGAGAGGCCGAGCACGTACCCCACCATCGTGCCGACGCCCGAGCCACGGGCAGTGGCCGGGATGCCGTTCTGCCGCGCCCAGTTCACGAAGTCCCAGACGATCAGGAAGTATGCGCTGATCGACTTGTCGGCCAGCACCTTGAGCTCGCGCTCCGCGCGCGCGCGCACCTCCGGGGTGACGCCGCCGGGGCCGTACCTCCACACCAGGCCTGCCTCGGCCAGGTCGCGGAGCGCGCGGTCGCAGCCGACCCGGAGTTCCTCCTCGGAGACGTCCTCTCCGGCGGTCCGGTCGAACGGGAGCAGCTCGATGGTGCGGCAGTAGCCCTTGAACCACTCGGTGAGGTCGCCGTCGCGCGCGGGGTCGTACTCGGGGCGCCGTCCCGCGTGCCGGATCCGGACGACCGGCGCGTGCTTCTCCTTGAGGGGAAGCTCGACGTCGCAGCGGTCGGCGATGCGCACGGTGTTCGCCAGCGCCTCCCGCTCATCGTCGTCCTCGGAGAACAGCTGGTGCATCTCCGCGGGGCTCTTGACATAAAGCTCCTCCGGATAGCGGAGCCGGTCGGGCGTGTCCTTGGTCTTGCCCATCGAGATGCAGCACAGCGTGTCGTGCGAATCATGGTCCTCGCGGCGGAGGAAGTGGGCATCGTTGTCGCAGACGAGGGGCAGACCAAGCTTGCGCGCCAGCTTCTTGAGGAGCGGATTGATGCGCTCCTGGTTTTCCACGTGGCGCTGCAGCTCGATGTAGAAGCGCGGCTCGCCTTGGGCATCCGGCCCGAAGGTCTCGGCATGCCACCGGGCCTCCTCGATCGCCGCGTCCCAGTGCCGCTGCTGGTTGGTGCGTACGAACTGCTCGAGATGGTGCGCGATGCTCGATCCAAGGTGCCCGTTGATCGCGATCAGTCCCCGATTGAACTCGCGCAACGTCGACTTGTCCATCCTCGGCTTGTAGTAGAAGCCGTTGATGAAGGCGTCGCTCGACAGCTTGAGCAGGTTGCGCCAGCCGTGGATGTCCTGGGCCAGGAGCACGAGATGGAACCCGCCGTCCGCGACTCCGGTGGGCGTGCGGTCGCGCCGGTCGCCCGGGGCAACGTACGCCTCGATCCCGAGGATGGGCTTGATGCCCACCTCGCGTGCGGTCATGTAGAACTCGAGCGCGCCGAACAAGTTGCCGTGGTCGGTGACGGCCACCGCGTCCATTCCCAGTTCCTTCACGCGGGACACCAGCCGCTTGAGCCGGTTGCCTCCGTCCAGCAGCGAGTACTCGCTGTGCAGGTGGAGGTGCACGAACCGCGGGTCGGTGGCGGGAAGGTCGGCCATCACCGTGCACGGTACCCCGCCGAGGCGCCGTCACGCCCCCGCAGGCGAGACGGTCTCTCGGTCGATGCGTTCCAGGAGCGCGGCGCGAAGGGTGCGGGTGGCCTCCCCTGGACTACCCGGGCCGATGGTGCGCTGCTCGACCCGGACCACCGGCAGCAGGTGCCAACTGGAATTGGTCAAGAACACCTCGTCCGCCCCCAGCAGGTCGTCGACCTCGAGCCTCCGGGCGTCCGACGTCATGCCGCACTCCTCGGCCAGCGAGAGCACGGCGGCCCGCGTGACGCCAGGCAGCACGGGGCTGCGCACCGCCTGGCCCTTGGGCTCCTCACCGCGCGCCACGGGCGTCAGCAGTACCCCGCCCTTCACCAAGAACACGTTGGAGACGCACCCGCACCCGAGTGCGCGCGTCACGTCGAACCAGAGCGCCTCCTGCATGCCGGCTTCGGCGGCCCGCTGCAGCGCGGCCAGCCGTGGCCAGTACCAGAGCGTCTTGTGGCCCGCGAACGGATCCGCCACGTTCAGTTGCCCGTCGGCGATGCGCACGCCGACCCCCTGCTCGAACAGGGCCGGTGGGTACGGCGTGGGCGGTTGCACATGGATCAGGACGGTGGGATCGTGGCGCACGTCCTCGGGCCGCTGGGCGAGCAGGTTCATGTCGCCGCCGGTGATGGTCAGCCGGACGCGCGCGTGGGTCAGCCCGTTGTGCGCCATGGTGGCTTCGCACGCGTCCACCAGGGCCTCCGGGCGCAACCGGTCGGAAAGTCCGAGCGCGCGCGCGCTGGCGCGCAGGCGCTCCATGTGCTCGAGGCCGCGAAACACCCGCCCGTGGCGCCCGGCCATGGTCTCGAAGAGGCCCATGCCGTGCTGGAACCCGGCGTCGAACGCGGAGACGCGCACCTCGTCCATGGGCACGAACCGACCGTCGATCCAGGCGTCGAGCATGCATTCAGGGTAGCGGCCGGGTGTGCGACGTGGACCCGGCCCCGGACTGCGCACGCGCCATCAGCGACTGCGCGGTACCGATGTCCCCAAGCTGGCGAGCGTGGACCGCGGCCAGGCGCCGCAGCGCCGGCGGAAACTCGGGACGCAGGCGAAGGCAGTCCTCGAGCGCGGCGATCGCCTCGTGCGCACGGCCGGCGGCCGCCAGCGCGGTCCCGAGGAAGAGGTGCGCCAACGGATCGCCCCACGCCAGGCCAAGGGCATCGCGTGCAGCCTCGGCGGCCTCGGAGAAGCGCTCTTGACCGAACAGGGCATGCCCCAGGGCCAATCGTGCCTCCCGAGACGCCGGTGCCGCGGCGATGGCCGCTCGCGCACACCGTTCCGCCAACGCGTAGTCGTCGGAGGACGTGGCCACCCGCGCCCGCGCGAGGAGCACCGCGACCTCGGATGCACCAGCGGCTGCCGCTTCATCGATCGACGCCACGGCCTCGGGAACCTGACCGGCGGCCAGCAGCGCACGCGCCGCCGCAAGCCCGAGCACTGGCGACGCCCCGCCGCCTGACGCACGCCGACACGCGTCGATCACGGCCCGGGCACCGACGGCATCGCCACGGCCAATGAGCAGGTCCGCCAGAGCCACGGCGTTCGCCACATCGCCGGGAACGCGCGCGGCCATCCGTTCGCGCGCGGCCCTGGCCGCCTCGGCGGCACCCGCTGCGGCGGCCGCGTGCGCGAAGGCCGCATCGCGTTCCTGGAGCACGGTTCGGACCGCGGCCGACGTGGCGCCATCCGGCGCAGGTGGCAACGCCAAACTCGCCAACGCCGCCGCATCGGCCCGCACGACACCGTCGATGCCGAGCGGGGCCAGCGCCATCGGCGCCACGTCGGCCGCGACCAAACCGTGGCGCAGCGAATCCGGGCGGATGCCCGGAGCCACCGCGACGAACGCCGCGGGAGCAGGATCCACGAGGCGTGCGGGATCATCGGACATGATCAGCGCCGGAGTGCGCCACCGCACCAGGTCGAGCCCGTGATCGCCGACCACGACCATCGCCGCACCTTCGCCCGCGAGCGCAACCAGCCGTCCGAGCCACGCGTCGAGCGCGCCGCACGCGGCATCCACCACGCCTGCACATGCCGCCGCCCGCTCCGGGAGCACACCGGGGCCAGAGGGCGGCGCAAAGCGGATGAACTGCCGCACCAGCGCTGCCCATCCAGCCACGTGTACGCACGCCAGTTCCCACGCCGAGTCGTCGCACGCGGCGGCGGTTGCCTGCATCTCCCCATCGAACGCCGTTGCCAGCGCGCGCAGGATCGCGGCAAGCTCCGGCTCGGCCGCGTCCACCGGACCCGCGATGGCCGCGGCCCATGCAGGGACGGGGCGCGCCACTGGCGGCGTCGCGTCGGCCGGAACGAATGGCTCGCCCCAGCCCGCGACCACGGTGCGCCGTCCCGCCTTCGCCGCGCGCTCCCAGAGCGTCGGCAGCGCCCGGTCACCGCACGTCACCGGGCGGATCTCCCCGGACTGCCCCGGAACGTGCGGGCCCAGCACGCGGTGCCGGACCGCCGATGCACCGGTCAGGAGCGTCGCCCACGCCGACATCCCGCCGCCACGATCGAGCGGCGCGACACGCCCACTCGCGCCACGCTCGATGAGCGAGGCCAGCGCCGGCATCAGGCCGGCATC
>JBJOIF010000211.1:0-2925 GCA_046047335.1 Planctomycetota bacterium
CGCATGCGCAGCGGGGCGGGTCCGAAGTCCTCGTGCGGGATCCAGATGTTGTCGAGGTCGCCCGTGCCGCCGGCGTCCATGAGGACGGGGGAGGTCTTCCACTCCACCACCCCGTTGCTGAACAGCAGGTTCTGGCCCTGCTCGTCGTGGTTGCGCGAGTTGGCCATCCGTTGCGCTGGGTGCTGGCCCCGACGCAGACGGTCGGCCAGCGGGTTGGCGTCCGCAAGGACCACGGTTGGTCGCTGGGTCATGAGCCGGAACCGCGCGCCCTCGGCGGGCACGCGATAGGCGAAGCACGGCCGCCCTTCGGCACAGGCGGGGCAACGGAGCTCGTTGGCCGCGCAGTACCCGCCGGCAAGCAGCGGAGCAAGGTTCGCGGAGTGGTTCGCCTCGGCCCACGTGGGAGCACCCATGCGGATGGTCACCCGGCCCTCGGGGCCGAAGAAGGTCACCGAGGTGACCACCTGCGGACCCGTGGGATCGCGCATGGTGGGCAGCATGGGCTGGGGCTCCGGACGGACCGTGCGGGGTTGCGGGCGTGGGCTGAAGAGTCCCGCGAAGTCACCGATGGAGGCGGCCATCGGGAGGTCGCCGGCGTGCGACTCGGCGTAGGCGCCCAGGGCGCCGTGCACGGCACGGAGGTGATTGCCGCACTGCGTCGACAGGCTCTGCTGGCGCACGCCCGAGGCCAGTGGCACGATCACCCCCAGCGCCAAGAACAGCACGGCGGCGATGCCGACGAAATCCGCGAGCCGGAACGTCCCGTGGCGGCCGGTCCCGATGCGCCGCGACTCGGCGAGCGTGGTCTCGAAGCGATCGATGCGCGCGAGCGTGGCATCGACCAGCGTGTCGTCGCTCTCGTCCTCGGGATACGCATCGAGCACGCCCATCTGCCGGATGAGTGCCATGGCGCGCGGGCGGTCATCCTCGGGCAGCAGGTGCACCTTGGATGCGTCGAAGCCGTGCTCGGCAATGAAGTCGAGCACGCGCAGGTCTGCGTCGCAGAGGCGTGGTGCGCCGGGATCCGGCGGCGATGTGCCAGGGACGTTCATGCGGTGGGCTCCGGTGGGCGTGGTTCGCGTGCGCCATCGCGACCGCGGGAGTGGCGGGCGCAGGTGCTGCGCCACTGGTCGGCGAAGGTGGCGGTCGCGGCATGCAGCCGGCTCTTGACCGTGCCGAGCGGGATGCCCAGGACGTCGGAGATCTGCTGGTAGCTCATCCGCTGGAAGTAGTTGAGTTGCAGGACCTCTCGGTAGAGGGCAGGCATGTCGTCGACGATCCGCTTGACCTCGGTGCGCATCTCGGCACCGCCCAGGGAGTCGGGCGGGGCGGCTTCGTCAGACTCCATCAGGTCCACCATCCGCGCGCCATCGCGTTCGGTGCCGGTGGGAGCGTCCAGGCTCACGGCACGGCGGCGCTTCTGCCGCCGGTGCCAGTCGCGCGCCTTGTTGGCGGCGATGGTGAACAGCCATGGCTTGAAGGTGCGCTCGGGGTCGAAGGTCCGAGCCGCCAGGTGCACCTGAAGGAACGTCTCCTGGAACACGTCGTCCGCAGCGGCATTCGATCCCAGGAACTTGGCGAGGAACCCGTGCAGCTCTCGGCGATAGCGCTCGACCAGTGCGGCGAACGCACCGCGGTCGCCGGACAGGTAGTCCGTGAGCAGCGTTTCGTCGGAGCGGTCGGTGGCGATGGCCATCGGTGGGTTCCGGCACGCCGCCGGGAAGGCGTCGGCGATGGTACCCCTCGAACGGGTCGATGCCGCGCGGGCGGCCATGCGGCGGACCCGGCGCCGAATCGAGGCATCCAGCTCGTCGAAGCCCTCCAGCAACTGGTCGGCGGAGGCCCAAACCGGCGCCGAGAGGCTTTGGGAGATGAGCGGCGGGGCCGCGAGCGTCGTCATGCCCGTGCTACGATCCCGGCCCGCGCCCGGGTTCGCCCATCGGCACGAGGCAACCGAACATTTTCACGGCCCGGCCGACCCGACCGTCGGCCCTCGCCGTGCGATTCACCACTTCACCCAGCGAGTCCCTCCCCATGGCCGTCCCGATTTCCCAGATGTGGACCGTCGCGTCCTATGTTCTCGGACAACGACTCCGCGGTCGCAAGCGCTACCCGCTGGTGCTCATGCTCGAGCCGCTGTTCCGCTGCAACTTGGCCTGCGCCGGATGCGGCAAGATCCAGTATCCGCCGCACATCCTGAAGCAGAACCTGTCCCCCGAGGAGTGCTTCAAGGCCGTGGACGAGTGCGGGGCACCGATGGTCAGCATCCCGGGCGGCGAGCCGCTGCTGCACCCGGACATCAAGGAGATCGTCGAGGGGCTGGTCGCCCGCAAGAAGTACGTCTACCTGTGCACCAATGCGCTCCTGCTGAAGGAGAAGCTCGAGGAGGGGATCTTCAAGCCCAGCAAGTACCTCAGCTTCAGCGTCCACATGGATGGCCAGCAGGAGCACCATGACTTCGCGGTGTGCCGCGAGGGCACCTTCGAGAAGGCCGTCGAGGGCATTCGCTTGGCCGTGCGGATGGGTTTCCGCGTCACCACGAACACCACGCTGTTCCAAGGCGCCGATCCCAGGAGCGTCCGCCACTTCTTCGACGAGATGATGGACCTCGGCGTCGAGGGCATGATGGTGTCCCCTGGGTACGCCTACGACAAGGCTCCTGACCAGCAGAGCTTCCTCGGTCGCCGCAAGACGAACGAGCTGTTCGAGATGATCCTCTCGAATCGCAAGAAGGCGTGGAAGTTCAACATGAGCCCGCTGTTCCTCGAGTTCCTCATGGGCAAGCGGGACTTCGAGTGCACGCCGTGGGGCAGCCCGGCGTACAACATCTTTGGATGGCAGAAGCCGTGCTACCTCCTCCAGGAGGGCTACTACGACACCTTCCGCGAGCTCATGGAGGACACCGCCTGGGAGCGCTACGGCGTC
>JBJOIF010000212.1:0-10169 GCA_046047335.1 Planctomycetota bacterium
ATCGAGCGCGGCCAGGTGCTGTGCAAGCCCGGCTCGATCAAGCCGCACACCAAGTTCGAGTCGCAGGTGTACGTGCTCACCAAGGAAGAGGGTGGTCGCCACACCCCGTTCTTCAAGGGATACAAGCCGCAGTTCTACTTCCGCACGACCGACATCACCGGCCAGATCGCGGAGCTGAAGGGCGCCGAGATGTGCATGCCCGGCGACAACATCACCATGGTGGTTGACCTTGGCGACAAGGGCGTGGCCATGGAAGAGGGCGTCCGCTTCGCGGTCCGCGAAGGCGGCCGCACCGTGGGCTCCGGCGTCGTGACCAAGATCCTGGCCTGATGACCGATTGATCCGCCCGCCCGGCCCACCGCGCTGCATCGCGCGGTGGGCCCGGGCCGGGCGAGCGAGGAACGACCGATGGCAAAGCGAGCCCTTGACCGCGAGTACGTGTGGCTGCAGTGCACCGAGTCCGGCGACCTGAACTACCGGACCGAGATCCGCGTGAAGGGCGGCATCTCCGACAAGGTGAAGGAGGGGTTCATGAAGTACTGCCCCCGCCTGCGCAAGCACACCTTGCACAAGATCAAGCGCAAGTGACCGGCCCGGCCGGAGCACGGCGCACTTACGCCAGTAGCTCAATTGGCAGAGCAGCGGATTCCAAATCCGCAGGTTGAGTGTTCAAGTCACTCCTGGCGTGTTCGAGACCGGCCCCGGCCGGTGCAACGGAAGGAACGCACGACCCATGGCAGCCGAAGCCATCTACAAGAGCGGGCAGGGGTACTGGACGCGGATCGTCTCCGCGGCGGGCTTCGGCCTGCTGCTGGCGCAGGGCACCTTCTGGATCTGGCAGAAGTTCGGTTCCGGTGCCTCGATGACCGCCAAGTACGTGGCCGGCGCCGCCGCGCTGCTGTTCCTGGCGGGACTCGGCTCGGTGGTGTTCTGGGTGCTCGGCCGCAACCCGCGGAGCGTCGACTTCCTGGTGGCCACCGAGGGCGAGATGAAGAAGGTGAACTGGTCGTCGCGCCGTGAGGTCACCACCTCGACGGGCGTGGTGATCTTCACGATGCTGGTGATCGCCGTGTTCTGCTTCTTCTGCGACCAGGCGTTCGCCTGGGTCTTCTTGCAGATGGGCGTGCTCGACGGCAGCGTGCTCGAGGCCGAGTGACCCGCGCCACCGCGCGACCGCCGCAAAGGAACTCCCGATGGACCTGACCAACGAACACGATCACGCGCACGGCCACGAGGGCGATGCCCCGGCCGAATCCGTGCAGACCACCCGCACCGACGGTGGCAAGACGCTGGCCCGCGGCCGCGAGGCTCTGGCCCGCCTGGCCGGCCCGCGCCTCGCCGACTTCGGCGTGGAGACGGGCAAGGCGCTCGAGCCCGCCCGCCGCGGCCGCAAGGCCCCGGACGCCCCCGCCCCGCAGGCGCAGGACGAGTCGGAACTCCCGATGTTCCGCGAGGGCTTCAACTGGTTCGTGCTGCGCGTGGCCTCCAACAAGGAGGACTCCGTGCGCGGCACCCTGCTGCGCAAGGTGCAGATCGAGGGCCTCGAGCGCGCCGTGGGGCGCATCATGGTGCCCACTGAGAAGACCAAGACGCTGAAGGCCGGCAAGCAGCGCATCACCGAGACCAAGCTCTACCCGGGCTACGTCTTCGTGGAGATGCGTCTCGAGGCCGATGGACGCATCCCGCAGGACGTGTTCTTCCTGATCAAGGAGACCACCGGCGTCGGCGACTTCGTCGGCACCGCCGGCCGTCCCACCCCGATGGGTCCCGCCGAGGTTGAGAAGATGCTCTTCGACAGCCGGCCCGCCGAGCAGGCCCCGCAGGTCAAGATGGAGTTCGCCGCCGGCGACGCCGTCACGATCAGCGAGGGTCCGTTCCAGAACTACGAAGGCACCGTCGAGAGCACCATCCCCGACAAGGGCATCGTCCGGGTGCTGGTCACGATCTTCGGGCGCCAGGTGCCCGTGGACGTGGAGTACTGGCAGGTGGCCAAGGCCGGTTCCTGAGCACCGGACCTGCACCGCGCCGCGGCTAGACTGCGGGGCATGCACTCGGGCTCCACGGATCGGATCGGGTCGTCCTTCATCGTCGTCACCCTTGCCGCGAGCGCCATCGGCGCCGCGGTGTCGCTTGCTGGTTGCTCCGCGCCGCGGACGTGGCCCTCGGTCTCCGGGGACCAAGGCATCTCGGCCGATGCGCCGCCGCTGCCGCAGGTGGTGGTGACCGCGCTCAAGCACGCGCACCAGGAGGTCGCGCCGGGCAGCGCACTGATCTACAACCTTCCCGAGGAGATCAACGTGGCGGCCTTCGCCACCTACGAGCGCGAGCTCGCTCCCGGCAAGCCGATGTGCCCGGGCGACACCGGCGTGTGGACCGTGCGTCGTGCCCGCATCGACGGCAGCCGTGCGCAGGTCGAACTGGAGTACCCCGCGCGAGATGGCATCTACCAGACGCTCACCGTGCATCTGCAGGGGGCCAGCGCCGGGTTCGGCTACCGCGCCGACTACCTGCAGTACTGGAAGGTTCCGGTGCGCGATCCCATGTGCCAAACCCCCGTGTCCGTGGTGGAACGGCTGTGCGGCGCGGATGCCGCCGCGCGGCTGAAGGCCGAGCGCGACGCGCGTCGTGGCACGGCGCCGGCGGCCCCCGCGGCCTCGGGTGCCCCGAAGGCCCCGGCGGCCACGTCGGGCGACGCGGAGCCGAGCAAGTGACCGCGGCGGGCCTGAGCGCGGCCCGCGAGATCGCCGCTGACATCAAGCTCTCCCACTCGGTGTTTGCGCTGCCCTTCGCACTGCTGGGCGCGTTCATGGCGCTGCCGGAGGGGCCGATGGCGTGGGACCGCCTGGCCGTGACCGGCGCACTCGTGGTGGCGTGCATGGTCACGGCGCGCACCGCCGCGATGGTGGCCAACCGCCTGCTCGACCGAGCGATCGACGCACGCAACCCCCGCACCGCGCAGCGTGCGCTCCCGGCGGGCCGCGTGTCGCCGGGCGCGATGCGCATGGCGTACGTGGGATCGGCGCTCGCCTTCGTCGCGTGTACGGCCGGCTTCGGCGTTTTGCAGGGCAACTGGTGGCCGCTGGCGCTGGTGCTCCCGGTGCTGGCATGGATCAGCGCCTATGGCCTGGTCAAGCGATTCAGCATGCTGTGCCACGTCTGGCTCGGGGCCGGGCTGGCGATCAGTCCGCTGGCGGCGGCGCTTGCGGTGCGCCCCGGGGCCCTTGGGTCGCCGGCGCCGTGGTTCCTCTCGGCGATGGTGCTCCTCTGGGTCGCCGGTTTCGACGTGCTGTACGCCATGCAGGACACCGAGGTCGACGTGCGTGACGGCCTGCACAGCATGCCGTCGCGCCTGGGTCCCGCGCGGGCCGCGTGGGTGTCGCGCGCGATGCACGCCGGCTGCATCGCCATGCTGGCCTTCACGTGGCGCGCCGAGCCTGTGTTCGGCCCGGCCTTCGGGGCGGCATCGATTCTTGCCGCCGCGGTGATCGTCGGCGAGCACGTGCTGCTGGCGACCGGCGGCGCGGGCGGCTTCGCCAAGCACTTCACCCTCCTCAACGGCATCGTCTCCGTGGTGCTTGGCGCCACCGGCATTGCGTCGGTGGTCGCCTCGCGAGGCTCCTGATGGCAGCGCGCCCACCGGCCCTCGTCCGGCCTTCGGGCGAACTCGATGAATCGCTGCGCGAGGCGCTTCTGGGCGAGATCGATGCAGCGCTCGCCGAGTGCGACCGCCTCGCCAGCTGGGAGCAGCCCGAGCGGCGCAGTGCGGTGCATGAACTGCGTCGCGCGCTGAAGCGCTTCCGCGCGGGGGCGAGCCTGTGCAAGGGGGCGGTGGATGCGGTCGAAATCCGGGCGGTGCAGGAGGAGGTGAGGGCCACGGCCGAGCGGCTGTCGGCCACGCGCGACCGCGACGTGCTGGTCGAGACCATCGCCGACGTCGCCGAGGTGTTCCCGCCGACGGCCCGCCGCAGCGTGCAGGCGATCGCCGTGGCGGTGCTGGCGCCCGAAAAGGCGACCACCTCGTCCGCGGACTGGCACCAGGCGGCGGCGATCATCCGTGCGCAGCTGGAGGCCATGCGGCGGCGGATGCTGGCGGTCGACCTCCGGGCGGTGGGACCGGACGGCGTGGCCGAGGCGATCGCCCGGCGGTGGCGGCGTGCGCGACGCGGGGCGGCGGTGCCGTGGAACGCCGAGCACCTGGACGCGCTGCACGACGTGCGCAAGGAGTGCCAGCGCCTCGCGCTGCAGATCCGCCTGATCAGTCGGCTGGGTCCTCGCAAGCGCATGGAGTCGCTGGCGCGTGAGCTCGGCCGTGTGGTCAGCGACATCGGGTCCGACCGCGACCTCGGGCTCCTGGAGGGGCTGCTGGTGGAGCGGCGCGCCGAGTTCCCCGACCCGTCGCAGGTGGACGCGATGCTGCTGGAGGTGCGTCGGCGCCGCGGCAAGCTGCTTCGCGCGGCCCGCCGCCGGGCCAGCGAGGTGCTCCGGCCCAAGTCCGGCGAGATTCGAGCGCTGGTGTCCCGCGGCAAGTGAACCCGTCTCGCGGCGCGTGGCGACGTGATGCGTGCGCCGCGCCACGTGGCCCCGCGCGGTCGCGGTAGCCTTCCGGCCCCATGAGCGGCAAGCAGCAGACGGCCATTTCCCCCACGCGCCAGGAGAACTACGCGGAGTGGTACCAGCAGGTGGTCCGCGCCGGTGACCTTGCCGAGAACAGCCCCGTCCGCGGATGCATGGTCATCAAGCCATGGGGATACGCGCTCTGGGAGAACGTGCAGCGCGTGCTGGACGGCATGTTCAAGGCCACCGGGCACCGCAACGCGTACTTCCCGCTCTTCATCCCGCTCTCGTTCCTGGAGAAGGAAGCGGCGCACGTCGACGGCTTCGCCAAGGAATGCGCGGTGGTGACGCACCATCGTTTGAAGGCCGGCCCGGACGGCACGCTGGTGCCTGACGGCGAGCTCGAGGAGCCGCTCATCGTGCGCCCGACCAGCGAGACGATCATCGGCGCCACCTTCGCCAAGTGGGTGCAGAGCTACCGCGACCTGCCGCTCCTCATCAACCAGTGGGCGAACGTGGTGCGGTGGGAGATGCGCACGCGCCTGTTCCTGCGCACCGCCGAGTTCCTCTGGCAGGAAGGCCACACCGCGCACGCCACGCGCGAGGAGGCCGAGGAGGAGACCATGCGGATGCTCAAGGTCTATGCCGAGTTCGCGGAGCAGTGGATGGCCATGCCCGTTCTCCAGGGCCGCAAGACCGAGAGCGAGCGCTTCCCGGGCGCCGTGGACACGTACTGCATCGAGGCCATGATGCAGGACCGGAAGGCCCTTCAGGCCGGCACCAGCCACTTCCTGGGCCAGAACTTCGCGAAGGCCAGCGAGATCCAGTTCCTGGATGCCGACGGTCAGCAGAAGTTCGCGTGGACCACCAGCTGGGGCGTGAGCACGCGACTGATCGGTGCGATGGTGATGACCCACTCCGACGACGATGGGCTGATGGTCCCGCCTCGTCTTGCGCCGACGCACGTGGTGATCCTGCCCGTGACGCACAAGCCCGAGACCGCCGAGGCGGTGCTCGCCCACTGCCGGGCGCTCGCCGACGACCTGCGCAGGCAGCAGTTCGCCGGTCGGCCGATCGAGGTCGAGGTGGATGCGCGCGACCTTCGCGGCGGCGACAAGATGTGGCAGTGGGTCAAGAAGGGCGTGCCCATCCGCGTCGAGGTGGGCCCGCGCGACATGGAGCAGGGCTCCGTGTTCGTGGGGCGCCGCGACCGCGGCACCAAGGACAAGCAGTCGATGCCGCGCGATGCGTTCGTGCAGGGCGCGGCGGCGCTCCTGCAGGAGATTCAGGACGGCATGTTCGAGCGCGCGCGCGCGTATCGCGACGAGCACACGCGCCGCATCGACACCCGGGCCGAGTTCGACGCCTTCTTCACGCCGGCGCGCCCCGGCGACGACCAGGTGCCCGCGGAGATCCATGGCGGCTTCGCGCTCAGTCACTTCTGCGGCGACCCGGCCGTGGAGGCCGAGGTGAAGCAGCGCCTCGGGGTGACCATCCGATGCATCCCGCTGGACGCCCCGGAGGAAGCGGGCGCCTGTGTGATTACCGGACGTCCAAGCAGCCGCCGTGTGGTCTGGGGCAAGTCGTACTGACGGTTTGAGCCGATTCGGGCGTCGATTTCGCCTCAATGGTGCGCGCCGTCGTGGCCGAGTCTTGTGACTCGGGCACACTGTCAGTGGCGGCGGCTTCTCCAGAGAAATTGCCAACGGCAGGCGCTTCGGCGCCAAACGGGCGCCCAGGCGCCACAGAGAGGGAAAGGGACATGAAGGCATTCGCTTCGTCGTTCGTGGCGGCACTGTCGGTGGCGGGGGCCGCTCAGGCCGGCTTCACCAATCCGTTGATCCCGTCGTGGGCCGGTGGCCCCGACACACAGACCGCCACATGGGAGACGTTCACCCAGGCGTTTGCGGGCGGCAACACGCCCGATGGCGCGGGGTCGTCGCCGTTCACGCTCTTCAACTTCGCGCCGGGATCAGTGATCACCAGCACCGGCAACATCTACAGCCCATCGAGCCCCATGTACATCATGGTGGTCGGCGCGACCTTGGGTGAGCAGTCGCCGCTCGAGGTGGTGATCAACGCGTCCACCGTCGGGTTCCCAATCGCTTCCTCGAGCATGCGCCTCACCATGTTCGACGCGCTGGGCGCGGAGCAGGAGTTCTCGCCGACCGTCACCGAGGTGCGCTCCGACGTGCCGTTCCCGATGGGTGGCTCGGTGCAGACGGTGGCCTTCTCCTGGGACCTCTCCGGGCTTGAAGCCTTCAACGCCGCCGGCTTCCGCGTGGACTTCCGCGCCTCGGCGCCGAACATGTCGCTGGATGCCTTCCGGATGGACCTGCGCTACGTGCCGGGCCCGGGAACCGCATTCCTGGGCGCGC
This sequence comes from Planctomycetota bacterium, assembly GCA_046047335.1. Taxonomy (GTDB): domain Bacteria; phylum Planctomycetota; class Phycisphaerae; order Phycisphaerales; family SM1A02; genus UBA966. Next base: position 6,933 of record JBJOIF010000212.1, read on the forward strand.
TGGCTGCGTTGGTCGGCCTTCGCGGGCGGCGTCGGGCCTGATCGTCCCGAATCGGGAACCATGACGGGCGTGGGCGCTCTCACTAGAGTGCCCACGCCCGTCGGCCATTGTGCCGATGCCGGGCGTGCACCACGCCCCGAACCCCGAGGACCGACGCATGCTCTTCCGACAGATCGAGGACCCGAAGCTCGCCCAGTACGCGTACCTGATCGGCTGCCAGCGCACCGGTGAGGCCGTGGTGTTCGATCCGGAGCGCGACGTCGACCGGTACATCGAGCTTGCCGCGCGCGAGGGCCTGCGGATCGTGGCGGTGGCCGAGACGCACATCCATGCCGACTTCCTGAGCGGGGCGCGCGAGCTCGCCGAACGCGTGGGCGCGCACGTGTACGTCAGCGCGCTCGGCGGCGACGATTGGCAGTCGCGCTGGGTCACCCCGTACCGCCACACGCTCCTGAAGGACGGCGACACGTTCCGCGTGGGCAACATCGAGTTCCGTGCGGTGCACACGCCGGGCCATACGCCCGAGCACATGAGCTACCTGGTCACCGACCATGGCGGCGGCGCAACCGAACCCATGGGAATGATCACCGGCGACTTCGTGTTCGTCGGAGACCTCGGGCGCCCCGACCTGCTGGAGAGCGCGGCCGGCGTGGAGGGGATCGCCGAGCCGAGCGCGCACGCCCTGTGGCGCAGCGCGTCGCGGTTCGTGAAGCTGCCCGACTTCATCCAGGTGTGGCCCGCGCACGGTGCCGGCAGCGCTTGTGGCAAGGCGTTGGGCGCGATCCCGCAGAGCACGGTCGGTTACGAGAAGGCGTTCAGCCCGGCGCTCCGGCTGGTGGGCGATGAGGCGGCGTTCGTCAAGGACATTCTGGCGGGCCAACCCGAGCCGCCGCTCTACTTCGCACGGATGAAGGCATTGAACCGCGACGGTGTGCCGGTCCTTGGCAAGATGCCCGAGCCGCCGGTGGTGACGGACGTCGCGTCGCACGCCGCGCATTGGGAGAAGCCCGGCACGGTGGTGGTCGATCTGCGTCCGTGGGCTGCGTTCCGCGACGGGCACCTTCCCGGTGCGCTGCATGCGCCCATCGGCAAGATGCTGCCGATGGTGGTCGGGTCGTACGTCAAGCCCGAGGAGCGGATTGTGCTGGTCTGCGATCCGGCACGCGCCCAGGAGATCATCCGTGACCTGGTGCGGATCGGTTACGACCACTGGGTGGCGGTGGTGCCCCCCGAGGCGATGACCGCTGCGCCTGGCTTGGTGAAGTCCCGCGAGATCAGCGTCGCCGAGGCGAATGCGGCGCTCGACGGGGCGTTCGTGCTGGACGTGCGCGGTGCCACCGAGCACGCCGCCGGAAACGTCGAGGGCGCGCACCACGTGGCGTACACGCGACTGGTGCCCCGGCTCCACGAACTTCCCCGCGACCGCCGGATCCTGGTGCACTGCGCGCTCGGCGGCCGGTCCGCCGCGGCCACGGCGATGCTCGATCGCCTCGGCTTCGACGCGGTGAACGTGGCCGGGGGCTTCGAGGCGTGGAAGAAGGCTGGACTGCCCGCCGCCTCCACCGCCGGTCGCGGCGGCTGCTGCGGCGGTGGCTGCCGTGGATGAATTGGCGATCGAGGTGGTGAGCGGCGTGGCGGTGGGGCTGGGGATGGGCCTGGTGGGCGCCGGCGGCGCCATCTTCACCGTGCCCCTCTTCGGCACGCTGCTGGGCCACGCGCCCAAGGCCGCGATCGTGGAGGCCCTGGCCGTCACGGGAGCGATCGCCGCGGCCTCGGGTGCGGCGGCCGCGTGTCGTGCGCTGGTCGACTGGCATCGCGTGGCCGTCTTCGGCGTCACGGGTTTCATCGGCGCGCAACTGGCGGCGCCCATCGCGGTGCGCATGTCCGATGCGGTGCAGTTGATGATGTTCGCCGCGGTGGCGCTGGTTGCCGCGTGGCGGATGTGGAGTTCGGCCTCGGGCGCACCGGCGACGGCCGGCGGTCAGGATCCTCGCCGCGCGCTTCTCAAGAGCGCGGCCACCGGACTCGGCATCGGTGCGCTGACCAGCATGCTCGGTGTCGGCGGCGGGTTCATCCTGATCCCGGCGCTGGTGATGCTGGAGCGGTTGCCGATGCGCCACGCGGTCGCCACCAGCCTCGTGGTGATCTCGATCAATGCGGGGGCGGGCCTGATCGGGCAGTGGTGGTCGGGCGGGTTCGATCGCATCGAGTTCGCGGGACGTCCCGTGGCCATCGTGGCCACGTGCGGCGTGGTCGGCAGCTTTGCCGGTGCCGCGGTGGCGTCGCGCGTGCCGCAGGTGGCGCTGCGACGCGTGTTTGCGGCGCTCCTGGCGATGGTCACGCTGGGTATGGTGCTGGCGTCGGTGGCGCGGTGAGGCCGCGTGGGCCGGGTTAACATTTGGGTTCGATGCTTCCGGCCCTCGCCATCACCGTGATTGCCGTGCAGGCGCCGGCGGTGCCGGGGACGAGCCCGGCAGCCCAGGGCGTGCAGCCCCCTGCGGCGGCCGGCGCACCGGTGCTCGATGCCGATTCGGTCCGCCAGGCGCTCGAGCGACTCGACCGCATGCAGTCCGAGATCGACGGGCTGCGTTCGCAGAACGCCGAGCAGGCCCGGGAGATCCAGGACCTCAAGGCCCAGGCCGGCGAGCAGTGGCTCTCCGAACAGCGCGCCGAGCAGGTCCGCGGCACCGTGCGCGACGTGTTGGCGGACAGCTCCACGCGTGCGTCGCTGGTGGCTGGGGGACCAACGGCGGGCTACGACCGCAATTTCTTCGTGGCGAGTGCCGACGGCAACTTTCGCTTGAACCTAGAAGGCCAGATCCAGGTGCGCTACGCGTACTCGCACCTTCCCACGGCGGCCCTCTCGACCCAAGCGCTTCGACCGCCGGCCGCGTCCGGGGTGGTGCCCGCCGACGAGTCGCAGATCGCCAACGAGTACGGCTTTGAGATCCGGCGGATGCAGCTGAACTTCTTCGGCAACGTCTTTGATCCGAGCCTGACGTACCGCGTCCAAGTCCAGTACCAGCGCGATGCCGCCAACAGCGACCAGCCGATTCGCTTTGCGGACGTGTGGATGCAGAAGGCGCTCGGCGACGGGTTCTACTTCCGCGCGGGCCAGTGGAAGAACTTCTTCAACTACGAGGAGATCACCTCGAGCCGCACGCAGCAGTTCGTGGAGCGGAGCCTGGTCAACGAGTACTTCAACACCAAGTTCGTGCAGGGCATCCTGCTCGGCTG
>JBJOIF010000213.1:0-7292 GCA_046047335.1 Planctomycetota bacterium
GCACCTGGCGACGCTGGCGTACCTGGAGCGCGCGGAGTTGCCGTCCCTGCCCGATCCCCGTTCGCAAGCGGGGGTTTCGGTCGAACGCTGGAACCCGGCGGAGCGCGCCTCGCTCGAGGAACTGCTGGCCGCCACGTACGTCGACACGCTCGACTGTCCAGGACTGGCGCAGATGCGAAGGATCGGCGACATCGTCGATGGCCACCTCTCGGCCTGCGGCGGTGATCCCGGCCACTGGTTCATCGCGCGCGCCGGCAACACCCCGATCGCCGCCGCGCTCGTGTCGGTGACCCTGACGCCCGGCACCGCCGATCTCGTCTACCTCGGCGTCGTACCGGAATGGCGCGGAAAGGGCATCGGCGCGGCGGCCATGCTCCATGCGCTCCGGTCCGCTGCGCTCGCTGGTCCGCGAGCGGTGTCGCTTGCCGTCGACACGCGCAACGAGCCCGCCGTGCGCCTCTACCGGAACCTTGGCTTCACGCAAGTGCGGACGCGCGAGGCCTTCGTGGCGTCGACGCGCCGCTAGCACGGGCGGCAGCGCGCTGTCAACTGCGGTCGGTTGTCCACACCTGACGGACACCGACGACGCATGACGGTGGATCAAATTTCGTGCTCGACGCGAACGAACGCCCACGACGGCACTTACGGTCGCCATGGCGGCAACGTGAGCCATGGGCCACTTGCGGCCGGGCGCATCGCGGCTACCTTTCGCGCTGCTCCGCAGGACGTGGAGCATCCGACGATCCGCCCCTGCGGCGCCCCACGCGCCCACCCGCTGCGGCCCCTGGCCGCGTGCGAAGGGGGACACGGCCCCTGGCCAACCGCCAGGTCGCCGCTGGGGCGGGACGTCGAGGTCGGCGCCACAGGAGCTCGGCGCGCGACACGGGCCATGGACGATCCGAACGCCACGGTTTCACCTGCACGGTCGGCCGCCGACCGCGCTGTCCACGTCGCCCGCGCCGCACTTCCAGGAGCAGGATGTCCCCGAACCTCGCCACCGCCGAAGCAGACCTGGACGCCATGGCCACCCTGCCATCGCCCGCGCGTGCCCCCGAGGCCCCCACCGCCGAGGGCATCGAACGGCGCCTGGCCGCGCGCGTGGGTGCGGCCCGCTTCCGCATGTGGTTCGCCGAGCCCACCTCGTTCCGCCTGGAGGGCGACGTGCTGCACGTCCACGTCCCCAGCCGCTTCGCGGCCGAGTGGATCGAGCGCAACTTCCGCACCGACATCGCCGTGGTGGCCGGGCAGGTCGGGATTGCCGACGTCCGGATCGCGGTCGACGAGGCCTTGGTCACCGGCGGCAGCGAGCCGCCCACCGCGCCCGTGGCCACCATCGCCCCCGAGCGCGCTCCCGAGCGGCGCGACCAGCCCCGGTGGCGCCGGCTCGACGACTTCGTCGTCGGTGATCCCAACCGCATCGCCTACGAGGCGATGCGTCGCCTCGCCGCCGATGACCTCGGGTCGATCCGTGGCATCCTGCTCCACGGCGGGTGCGGCGTCGGGAAGACCCACCTGCTGCAGGGGCTGTGCGCGGCGCGACGCTCGCGCGTCCCGGGGGAGCGGATCCGCTACACGACCGGCGAGCAGTTCACCAACGACTACATCCAGTCGGTCCGCACCGGGAACATCGAAGCCTTCCGGGCCCGGGTCCGCAAGCTGGACCTGCTGGCCATCGACGACGTCCACTTCCTCTCGAACAAGGGCGCCACGCAGGCCGAGTTCCTGCACACGCTCGATGCCATCGGCCTCGCGGGAGCGCGCGTGGCCATCGTCACCGATGCCCACCCGAGGGCACTTCGCTCCTTCAGCGAGGCGCTCGTGAGCCGCATGCTCGCGGGCATGGTGGTGCAGGTCGACTCGCCCGACCGCGACATGCGCAGCGCCCTGGTCACCCGCCTGGCCACCGAGCGCGGCATCGCGCTCGAGCCCGCGGCTGTCCGCGCCGTGGCCGAACGCGCCATCGGCAGCGTCCGCGAGATCGAAGGCGCACTGGCCCGGGTCGCCGCAGCGCTCCTCCTCGAGGACCGAGGCGGCATCGCCACGCTCAGCGTGGTGGAACGCGCCCTGGGCATCGGCGAGACGGTCATCCGCGGGCAGCCCCCGCGCATCGGCGCCATTGTCGACGCCACGTGCGAGGAACTGGGCGTCAGCCGCGAGGACCTGGCCGCCGCCGGCCGGCACCGTCGCGTGGTCCTCGCCCGCGGCGTGGTGGTGCACCTGGCGCGCGAACTGACCACGCTCAGCTTCCCGGAGATCGCGCGCCACCTCGGCCGCACCGCGCACTCGAGCGCCCACGCCGCCGCACGCCGCATCCGCGACATGATCGACCGTGGCGAAGACATCCCGCAGGAAGACGGCCTCGCGCCACGAAGCGTGCGCGAACTGGTGGAAACGGTGCGCCGTTCCACCGAGCGGCGCGCCCGGGCCGGCCGATAGACTTCCCGGGATGCACGGACGCGCCGCCGCGATTGCACTCGCCCTCACCTGGCTGGGGCTGGCCACCATGCCCGGTCGCGCCGCCTACGCCCAGTTCTACGAGAAGGTCGACATGACCCGCGCGTCCGCCGATGCGCTGGTTGCGGCGTTGGGGCCCAGCAACCCCTCGCTCGGTGCCACCGTCGCTGCACTGGCCTCCTGCAACGACCCCGACCTGCGACCAGTCTTCCGCGCGATGGCCGAGGGAAGCGACCCCGCGGTTCGTGTCTATGGCGTGCTGGGCGATGCGCTCTGCGGCGAGTCGGGCATCGATCTCGCGCTCTACCGCGGCTTGCCCTCGCCGGAGGAACGCACGGCCATCATTCGGGAAGCGAACGTGTCCGGGATCCTGCGGCAGTCCGACGCCGCCGCGCTGCTGGCCGCCGGCGGAAGCACGCCCGCAGCCATCCTCGCGCTCATCGGCGAACTCGATCGACGGGGCGAGGCCTGGGACCCAGCCCAAGTCCGCCCCATCCTTGAGGACCCCGACCCCGTCGCGCAGGGAGCAGCGAGCCTGCTCCTCCTCGGAGGTCCCAAGGGCGGTACCCCGGACCCGGCACCGTGGGCCGCCTTCCGCGCGCGGCTGGATGCGCTGCCGGAATCGGAGCGATGGCCAGCACTGCGCGCGCTGGTCGAGGCCGCGATGGTGTTCGAACTGGAGGCCGCCGCGGACCCGCTCATGGAGCGATGCGAAGCAACCGACGTGCCGGAGCAGGTTCGCGTCGCTGGTGAAGGGCTGGCGCTTCGTCTCTCGCCCGAACGCGGCCTTGCGGCGTGGCGAGCGCGAGTCGCGGCCGAACGCACCCAGGTGGCCCTTGTCCGGGCCGGGCTGCAGTTGCTCGCTTCGGTCGACCACGGCGTGCCGCCGACGGCGTTCGACGAGGTCCGAAACGGCAGCCCCGTGCTCGATGCCATCGCCGACGCCGGTGCCGCACTGGCCCGCCGCGAGCCGCCCGCCCCGGTCCTGATCGCGTTGCTCGACGCGGGCCATCCGGCGAGCGCGGAGTGGGCCCTGCTGCGCGCTGCGGCGCTGCCGCCAGCCGAGAGCGACCCGATCTGGAAGCACCTGCTTGACCAGCTCGAACATCTGGATCCGTTGCAACGCCCGAGCCCCGTGCTGGTGGCCGGCCTCAGCCGCGAACTGGTGCGCAGCGACCCCGCCGCGGTCGATGCAGCCGCCACCGCACTGGCCGGACAGGACATGATGCTGGCGGCACTCGTCGCGGGCCTCTGGGACAGTCGTTCACCGGACGCCGCGCCCATCGCTCGCCGGCTTCGCGGCACCTTGCCCCGCTCCGGCGAAAGCCTGGCAGCGATGGTGCTGGCGCATGCCGGCGCCACGCTCACGGACGACGATCGCGAGGTGCTGGCGCGCGCCGGTGCCGGGGGCGGCGACCTCGACGCGACCCGCGCGCTGCAGGCCGCGTGGTACGCCGTCAAGTCCGCTGGCACCGCCGACGGGCTGCCGCCCCGCCTGCGCTCGACCGCGCCCGCACGCACTCCGGAACCCGCCCCATGAGTCCTGCCTCCACGAACCCCGTCATTCCGCTCAATCGGCCGCAACTGCTTGAGGAGGACGTCCAGTTGGTGGCCGAGTCCCTCCGGAGCGGCCTGCTCAGTGCGGGGCCGCGCATCGCCGAGTTCGAGCAGTTGGTTGCCGAACGGACGCGTCGCCCGCATGCCATCTCGATCTGCTCAGGCGCCATGGCCATCGAGATCGCCCTGCGGGCGATTGGCGTTGGGCCCGGCGACGAGGTGCTCGTCCCGGCGTTCGGGTTCAGCAGCATGGCGAACGCGGTGCTCAACGTCGGGGCGCGGCCTGCCTTCGTGGACGTCGACCCCATGAGCCTGAACATGGACCCGGAACGGGCCGCGAAGCGGATCGGCAGCAAGACGCGGGCGATGCTCGCGGCGCTCACGTTCGGCAATCCGTGCTGCTTGCCCGAGTTGATCGCGCTCTGCTCGCGGATGGAGATCCCCATGGTGGAGAACGCCGCGGAGGCGCTCGGCACCACCTTCGGCGACGACAACGCCGGCCGATTCGGTCGCGTGGCGTGCATGGGTTTCTGGACGAACCGCCCCGTGACCACTGGCGAGGGTGGCATGATCGTCACGCACGACGACACGCTCGCGGCAACGTGCCGGGCGATCCGCCATCAGGGGCGCGTCGACCGGATGAGTTTCTCTGGGCAGCCGCGCGACCTCGGGGGCATCCTCGAGTACGTCACGCTGCCTGGCTACGACGCCCGGATGAACGAGCCCACGGCAGCGCTCGGCTGCGGCCAGATGCGGCGGCTCGACGCCACGATCGCCAAGCGCCAGGACCTCGTGAATGCGTACATGCGCTGCCTGGCCGCCAATCCGGACCTGGTGCTCCCGACCGTTCCCTCGGGCGCAAGCATCAGCTGGTCGAACTTCGTGGTCAGGCTCTCCACCCGCTTCACCGCCGACGACCGCGATGCGATCATCGGCGTCCTGCATCGCCAGGACATCGGCGCCGCCAACTACTACCCCGCCGCGCACCTGCTGCCGCACGTACGGGCCCTCGCGGGAACCGAACCCGGGGACTGCCCCGTGGCCGAAGCGGCGGCGGCGCGCACCATTGCCCTGCCCTTCCACAACGCCATGACCGAGGCCGAGGTTGAGATCGTGTGCGCTACGCTCGAGGTGGCGATGGAACGACACGGCGGCATCAACCGCCAGTGAGCACGACGGGCGACACGTGACGCGGGCCCCGCCCGGTGCCCGGCATCACTCCCACTCGATCGTGGCCGGCGGCTTGCTCGAGATGTCGTAGACGACGCGATTGACGCCCTTGACCTCGTTGATGATCCGCGAGGAGATGTTCGCCAACACGTCCCACGGGATCCTCGCCCAATCGGCGGTCATGAAGTCCTCGGTGGTCACTGCGCGGAGCGCCACCACCGAGTCGTAGGTGCGGCCGTCGCCCATCACGCCCACCGACTTGACCGGAAGCATGACCGCGAACACCTGGCTGGTGGCCCGATAGAGGTCGGCCGCCACGATTTCCTCCAAGAGGATCTCGTCGCAGTCGCGCAGGATCGCCAGCCGTTCGGGCGTCACTTCGCCGATCACGCGGACCGCCAGCCCCGGCCCCGGGAAGGGATGCCGCCACACGATCCGCTCCGGCAGCCCCAGCACCTCGCCGAGGCGCCGCACCTCGTCCTTAAAGAGATCGCGCAATGGCTCAACCAAGCCGAACCCGAGATCCTCGGGAAGTCCACCCACGTTGTGGTGAAGCTTGATGTTGGCCGCCGTACCCGCCAGGCTCGCGCCGCTCTCGATCACGTCCGGGTAGAGCGTGCCTTGCGCCAGCCACCGCGCGTCGGAGCCCACGTCCCCGGCCGCACGGCGGAACACGTCGATGAACCGGTGGCCGATGCGCCGACGCTTCTCCTGAGGGTCGGTGATCCCCGACAGGTCGGACAGGAACTCGGCGGACGCATCCACCACGCGCAGGTCCACGTCGAACGCGTCGCGGAACGTGCTCTCCACCAGGTCGCGCTCGCCGTTGCGGAGAAGCCCGTTGTCCACGAAGATGCAGGTGAGTCGGTCGCCGACGGCACGCGCCAGGAGCGCGGCGACGACGCTTGAGTCGACCCCGCCGGAGAGCCCGCAGATCACCCGGTCGGTCCCCACCTGCTCGCGGACCCGCACGGTCTCGCGTTCGAGGAAGTCGGCCATGCGCCACGTGCCGCTGCACCCGCACGTTCCGTACAGGAAGTTGCGCAGCACGTCCACGCCGTGCGGCGTGTGCGTCACCTCGGGATGGAACTGCACCCCAACGAACGGGAGCGTTCGATGCGCCACCGCTGCGGCGGGACACGTCTCCGTGGAGGCCAGCACGCGAAAGTCACCGTGGACATCGCGCACCTGGTCGCCGTGGCTCATCCACACCGTGGTCTTGGCCGGCAGTCCATGCAGGACGCCAACCTGGTCGACCACATCCATCTGGGCGCGTCCATACTCGCGTGCCGTTGCCGGACGGACGTCGCAGCCGAGCATGCGGCATCCCAACTGCATGCCGTAGCAGATGCCGAGGACCGGCACGCCCATCTCGAGGATCGCCGGGTCGCAGGTCGGGGCGCCCTCATCGAACACGCTCGATGGGCCGCCGGAAAGGATGATCCCCTTGGCGCCGAGCGCACGGATCCTCTCGATCGGCGTGGACGGGGCGACCAGCACGCTGAACACCCCGAGTTCACGCACACGCCGCGCGATCAGTTGGGCGAACTGGCTCCCGAAGTCGAGGATCAGGACCGTCTCGGTGCTCATGAGGCGTTCGATGCTACCGGGGCCACGGTGCACTAGACTCGGCACCATGACGGCTCGGTGCATGGCTGCTCCCCGCCTTGCCGCACTGGCAGCGACGCTCGCGTTGGCCGGGTGTGCCGACGTCGGACCCTCATGGACCGACCCAACGCCGCAGGCCCGCATCGAGGCGATCCAGCGGGACGTGCACGACCCGGCCGGTCGCCATGACCTGCCACGGCTCGTCGAGAGCCTCGCCGCAGACGACGCGGCCGTGCGGATGGCCGCGCAGCACGCCCTGCAGCGCATCACTGGCAGCGACCTCGGCTACCGGTTTGACGACGGCCCCGAGGCCCGGGCCGCGACGCTGGCGCGGTGGCAGGCGTGGCTGCAGGCCTACGGGTCCATGCGCTAGGATCCCGCGCCATGCAGGTCAATCCGTTGCAGGTGAAGGTCGACCAGGTCCAAGGATGCCCCGTCGTCCACGTGGGCGGCGACGTGATGGCCGTCAGCATCGACACGCTCCGGCAGGCAATCGCCGGCGC
>JBJOIF010000214.1:0-3258 GCA_046047335.1 Planctomycetota bacterium
GCCGCGGATCACGCTGGAGCTGCGGAACTGAGTCATGCTGATCGTCGCCTGCGCCACCCTCGCCCTCGCTGCGTCTTCGGCTCGACAGGAGCCGGACGACTCGGCGCGGCGTGAGGCGCCCCGGTTCGACCACGTCATCCTGCTGGCGGTGGATGGACTGCGCCCCGACGCGATCGACGGTCCGGAGGATGGGCCCTTGCCCGGGTTCCGGCGCCTGATGCGCGGCCCGCACACGCTGCAGGCACGCACCGACGCCAACCTGACCATCACCCTTCCCAACCACGTGTCGATGGTCACGTCTCGCCCGGTGGCGGGCGAGGCCGGACATGGATGGACGGCCAACGACGATCCGCCGGCCGCCAAGCACGGCGGCACGCTCCACAAGCGCAAGGGGTCGTACGTGGCCAGCATGTTCGACGTGGCCCACGACCGTGGCGCCGCCACCGCGGTGGTGGCCACCAAGAGCAAATTCAGCCTGCTCGCCGCCAGCTACGACGACGAGAACGGCGCCCCCGACACCACCGGCTCCGACGACGGTCGCCGCAAGGTCGACCTCTTTGCATGCGCCGGGAGCACCGATGCGGCGGTGCGCCAGTTGCTGGCCGCGCTGAGCGCGCCGGCGCCCCGCTCCCTGTCGCTACTGCACATCGGCGTCACCGATTTCGTGGGGCATGCCGAGGGTTGGGACATGGCCGACGGCACCGCGTACCGACGGGCGGTGGCCGAGGCGGACGCCGCGGTGGTGCGGCTCCTGCAGGCGATCGAGGCGGACCCGCACCTGCGCGGTCGCACTGCGATCGTGATGACCGCCGACCATGGCGGTGGTGTCCCGTTCAAGACGCACACGGTGCACGATGCGCCGGAGAACTTCCTGATCCCGTTCGTGGTGTGGATGGGCGAGGACCGCGAACCCCAGGAGCTGGTGGCGCTGAACGCCGACCGACGCGCGCTGGTGGCGGCCACCGAGTGGGTCGGCCCAGAGGCCTCACCTCAGCCGATCCGCAGCGCCGATGCGGGCAACCTGTGCCTGCAGCTGCTGGGGATGCCCGCGATTCCAGGATCCACCTTCAATGCCTCGCAGGACCTGATGGTGCGGCCCGCGGCGGGATCGGAGCCGACCAAGTGAGCCCCGATGCCGGCGCCGAGGACGGCGCGGCCATGGCGGCCGCGACGCGGTCGGTCGACGGCGGCACCTGCCATGTCTTCCACGCCTTTGAGGCGGGCGAGTCGATTGACGTGGAGCGAGCCGCGGCCATCGTCGCGGGCTCCACGCGGCCCGGGCTCGAGCCACGCGACGGCCAGAGGATGCCCGCCGATTTCCGGCCTCGCCCCGTGTCATTCACGCTGGAGTGCCCCTCGCTGGAATGCGGCGGGTTCCGGACGACGCCCCGGGCAGTGGTCACGGCCTTCGACTTCGGCGCGGTGTCGGTGCGCATGGATCTGCCGATTGCGGGCGATGCGGCGGCGATGCCCGCGCTCGCACGGGCGCTCGATGGGCACCCGGGGCTGCGCTCGGCGGCCAAGCTGGCGGCCGAGCGTGCGGTGGTGGCCATGGGCCAGGCGGTGATCCGGCCCGCCATCGCCGGCGACCCCGAGGACTACGTGGTGATGGCGATGCCGCCTCTGGCGGGTGCAGGAACGCGCCACGGCTTGCCCGATCCACTGGTGGCCCGGATCTTGCGTGCCGAGGAGGGTTCGCTGGCTCCCGAGGTGGTCGCCGATGCGGTGTCTGCGGCGGTGCGTTGGGGCGAGTTGGACCTGGCCATGGTCGATTGGAACGGGGCGATCGTGGTGGATCGTTCGCCCGAGGATGCGTTGGCGATCCTCGAGTTCGCCAACGCCGAGCTGGTGGAGATGCGGTGGCTCGACGACCGGCTCGATGCCGCCTTGGACGAGGCGTTCCAGGCCGCGGCAGCTTCCGTGCGCGGCACGCGGCTGCTGGCGGTGCGCACGGCGCGGCACTCGCGTCGCATCGCCCAGCTCCGGATCGATGCGGCAGCGCTCTATGAAGCGGTCGACAACGCCCTGAAACTCTTCGGGGACCAGTGGGTGGCGCGGCTCCACCAGGCCGCCACGCGCCGCATGCACGTGGACGACTACGAGCGCTCGGTGCTGCGCAAGTTGGCGGCCCTCGAGTCGGCCTACGGGACCGTCCGCGACCGGCAGGTGCAGGTCCGCGCCGAGATCCTGGAGTGGATCATCATTCTGCTGATCGCCTTCGAGGTGGTGCGGTCCTTCTTCTGACCCGCACCGCCGGGGCTGCACTCATGCGGAGGGGACGGCGGCACGGGACAACGCTCGCATGCGCTCCGCGGCGGCGGCAATCGTCTCGGGACGCTTGCAAAACGCAAAGCGCACCAGCTCCCGGGCCTCGGCATCGTGGCCCCCGGGGCCGGGCGCATAGAAGGCGCTGCACGGAATGGCCGCCACACCGACCGACGAGATGAGGTGGCGCACGAAGTCGGTGTCGGTGGGAAGCCCGAATGGCGCGTGCGGCGCCAGGGCGAAGTACGACCCCTCGGGCACGTTGGGCTCGAAGCCCGCACCACGGAGCGCGGCGACCATGGCGTCGCGGCGGCCTCGGTATGCGTCGCGGAGTGCACGGTAGTACGCGTCCGGGGCAGCGAGCGCATCCGCGGCGGCGCGCTGCAGCGGCGTGGCGCCGCAGAACGTCAGGAACTGGTGCGCCGCGCGGATGCCGGCGGTGAGGGCCGGCGGCGCGATCGCCCAGCCCACCTTCCATCCGGTGAGGCTGAAGGTCTTGCCCAGGCTCGAGAGCGTGATCGTGCGTTCACGCATGCCGGGAAGCGTGGCGAGCGACACGGGCGGCTCGCCGAACCAGATCTCGTCGTAGACCTCGTCGGACACAACCAAACAGTCGTTGGCGATGGCGATGCGCGCGATCGCGGCCCGCTCATCGGCATCGAGCACGCGGCCGGTCGGGTTGTGGGGTGAGTTGACGACGATCATCCGCGTTCGGGCGTTGACCGCGCGCTCCAGTTCATCCACCGGGAAGCGGAAGTCGGGCCAGTGCATGCGCACCGTGCGTACTTGTGCGCCGGCCATGGCCACGCACGCGGGGTACGAGTCGTAGAAGGGCTCCACCAGCACCACCTCGTCGGTGGGCTCGAGGATTCCGATCATGGCCGCAGCGATCGCCTCGGTGCATCCATGCGTGACCGTCACTTCGGCGTCCGGGTCGACCGGGAAGCGGCCCGTGGCCTGCCAGCGCTCGGCGATCGCGCGGCACGCTTCGGG
>JBJOIF010000215.1:0-3955 GCA_046047335.1 Planctomycetota bacterium
GAACTGACGCAGATCCCCACCGCCGCGGGCGCCGAGGACCGGGTGATCGCATGGATCGACCGATGGATCGCGGGGCGGTCCGACCGACTCGAGGCACGCCGCGACGACGTGGGCAACATCCTGCTCACGCAGCGCCGGCATGGCAGCACCGCCGGCCTCGTGCTCGCGACCGCGCACCTCGACCATCCGGCGTTCATCGTCACCGGCGTGGCCGATGGCGGCATGCTTGGACTCGAGTTCCGCGGCGGGGTCAACGATCCCTACTTCGAGGGCGCCCGGCTCGAGGTGATCGGTCCCGGCAGTGACCGCGCGCTGGCCACCGTCACCGCGCTCCACGCGGACGCCAAGCCGTTCAAGCGCGTGGACGCCCGGCTCGATGGCGCCCCGCCCGGATGGCTCGCGGCCGGCGCCATCGCCCGCTGGCACTTCCCGCGGGCGGAGATCGCCGACGGCATGATCCACACCGACGCCTGCGACGACCTGGCCGCCGCCGCGGCCGCGCTGTGCGCGCTCGACGAGATGCTCGATGCCCCGGGCTGCGCCTCCTTCGGCGTGCTGCTCACGGTGGCGGAGGAAGTCGGATTCCTGGGCACGATCCACGCGGCACGCACCGGATTCGTTCCCAAGGATGCACGGCTCATCTGCCTGGAGAACTCCCGGAGCTTCCCGCACGACTCGCCGATCGGAGCCGGTGCCATCCTCCGCGTCGGCGACCGCATCAGCGTCTTCGTGCCGGAGCTCACCAACCGACTGGCCGAGCTGTTCGCCCACGCCGCCAAGGAGGACCCGTCGTTCCGCTGGCAGCGGAAGCTGATGCCGGGCGGCGCCTGCGAGGCCACCGCCTTCGCCGCCTACGGATACCGCTCCACGTGCCTGTGCCTGCCGCTCGGCAACTACCACAACATGGAGGACATCGACGGCGTGGCCGCGGGTGCCCGCCCCGCCCGGGTCGGCCGCGAGCACGTGTCGGTTGATGATTTCCACTCCATGGTGCAGATGCTCCACGTGGCCGCCAGGGGCCTAGACGCATCGCCCGCGGAGACCACCGTCCAGCTGATGGAGCGCCTGTACGGCGAGCGCGCCTTCGTGCTTCGCGGCCTCGCCTGAGCGTGGTGCTCCGGCGCCGCGCGGCCCGGCCTCACAACGCCTTGGCCGCCTTCAGGTGCTTCTGCAGGAACGCCTTCGCGAAGCGCCAGTCCTTCTCGGCCGCCGCCTCGGACTGACCCACGATCGAGGCCACCGTCCCGATCGGCAGCGAGCCGAAGATCCGCAGCTCCGCCACCCGGGCGGCGCGGTCGTCGACGTCGGACAGCGCCTCGAGCGCGTTCTCGAGGGCCATGGTGAGTTCGGGAGGGGCGCCCTCGAAGTTCGGCAGTTCCGCCTCCGGCTCAGCGGCGACCTCCGTGCGCGCCTGGCGACGGGCATCCATCGCCTCGGCGGCGCGCCGCTTCTCCTCGATCCGCTTCTTGGCGCGCTCGGCGAACACTTGGCGCAGGATCACGGATGCCGTGGCCCGGAAGTCGTCCTCGTCCTTGAACTGGTCGGGACGGTGGCTGGCCAGACGCACGAACGCCTCACTCACCACCATGGTGGGCTGGATCGTCACCTCCGGCGGGTGGGTCTTCATGTAGAGCGTGCTGAGCAGGCGCAGCTCGGACATGATCTCCTCGAACAGCTCGGCGATCGATGCGTCGTCTCCGGACAAGTCCTGGATGTCAGCCATGACCGTGATCGTACCCCGCCGGGGGCCGCCCTCCTCCTATCCTGCGCGGAATGAACGCATCCCGCATCGAGCCCGGAGCCGCCGACCCCGTTGCCATGATCGCGGCGGCCTTCCGCGCAGCGATCGCCGAGGTCACGGGCGTGGACGCCGAGCGCTGCGATCCGCACGTCCGCGCCAGCACCGGCCCGCAGTTCGGCGACTTCCAGGCCAACTTCGCCATGGCGATGGCCAAGCAGCTGGGCGTCAACCCGCGCCAGCTCGCCGCCGACGTGCTGGCGCGCGCGGCCCTTGCGGGACTGGCGAGCGCCGCCGAGGTGGCCGGGCCCGGATTCATCAACATCACCGTCGCGCCCCGGGCACTGGTCGAGGCGCTCCAGGCGTTCGATGGCCCGGCGCTCGGCATCGTGCCCCGGTCCGCCGAGCATGCGGTCACGGTGGACCTCTGCGGTGTCAATGTCGCCAAGCAGATGCACGTGGGCCACCTGCGCGCCACGATCATCGGCGACACGCTGGCCCGCGTGCACGAGCGCCTGGGCCGCACCGTGTGGCGCGAGAACCACCTCGGCGACTGGGGCCTACCCATCGCCATGACGCTCGCGGCGCTGCGACGTGGAGGCGCCGACCTCGAGCGGATCTCGCTCGAGGACCTCAACCGCGCCTACCGCACCGCGCAGCTCGAGGGCCGCGATGACCGCGCGGGCATCGAGGCGGCGCGCGCCGCGCGCGTCGGTCCGCATCGCATCGCCGAGCTCGAGGCGCAGAACGCCGGGGCTGCTCTTGCGCAGGAGGACGCACGTGCCACGCTGGTCCGCCTGCAGTCGGGCGACCCGGTGCTCGTGGCGGACTGGCAGCGCATCATCGACTGCACGATGCGCGAGGTCTTCCGCACCGCGGATGCGCTGGGCGTCCACCTCACCGACCGGCACAGCCGCGGCGAGAGCTTCTTCCGCGAGCGCCTCGGCCCGGTGGTCGAGGAATTCGTGAAGTCCGGTCTGGCCACCGAGGATGACGGCGCCATCGTGGTGCGCTACCCCGACCGCGAGCGCCCGATGCTCATCCGCAAGCGCGACGGCGGATTCCTGTACGCCACCACCGACCTGGCCGCGTGCCGGTTCCGGGTGCAGGAACTCGGCTCCGACCGAGTGATCTACGTGGTCGATGCCCGGCAGCGCGACCACTTCAAGGACGTGTTCGACGCCGTGCGCATGATCGGTTGGCATCGACTTCCCGACGGCACCGAGGCGGAGTTGGTGCACGTCCCGTTCGGCAGCGTGCTCGGTCCGGACAAGAAGCCGCTCAAGACGCGCAGCGGCGAGAACTTCACGCTGCAGGCCCTTCTCGACGAGGCGATCGAGCGGGGGACGGCGGAGGTTCGCGCCCGCTCCATCGACCCGTCGGCCCCGACCTCGGGGATGAGCGACGCGGAGCTCGCGCGCATCGGTCGCGCGGTGGGGATCGCCGCGGTCAAGTACGCCGACCTCGGCTCGGACGTCACGCGCGACTACGTCTTCGACCTCGACCGCATGGTGAGCTTCGAGGGCGACACCGGCCCGTACCTGCAGTACGCGCACGCGCGCATCGCGGGCATCCTCGGCAAGGCGCTCGACGCCGCAGCCCACGCGCCCCCGCGCCCGGCGATCGCGGTGCACGAGCCCGCGGAGCGCCAGCTCGCGCTGATGCTCCTTCGCTACCCGGGCGTCGTTCGCGACGTCGCGCAGCACAACGACCCGAGCCGCCTGTGCGCGTACCTGCACCAGCTCGCCACCACGTTCAACGGCTTCTACCAGCAGTGCCCGGTGCTGAAGTGCGAGGACGCCGCGCTGCGCGCGAGCCGCCTGCGCCTCTGCGCGGTCTCGAAGCACGTGCTTCGCGACGGCCTCGGGCTGCTCGGGATCACCGCGCCGGAGCGGATGTGACGCCGGGCGACCGCCCCAGCGCCACGTACTCCACCCCCGCCTCCTCCATCACCGCGCGCGCCTTGCGGAACGACTCCTCCCAGTGCGCGTCGCCGTCGCCGCCGTACTCGTACGTCACGACGCGGACGATCCCCGCCTGGACGATCGCGAGCGTGCACTGCACGCACGGACTGAAGCTCGTGTAGACGGTGCAGCCCACCGGGCTCACGCCGTTTCGCGCGCACTGGATGATCGCGTTCAGCTCCGCGTGGCACACGAAGTCGTACTTCACCGGCCGCTCGAGCCGCTCGGGCAGGTCGCGCACGCCGCGCGGCAG
>JBJOIF010000216.1:0-5401 GCA_046047335.1 Planctomycetota bacterium
CCTGCTGTAGGCGAGCCCCGTGTCCATGTCCGGGAAGAGCAGGGAGAAGTCGACCGTGTACTGGGCGCGGTACGTCTCGATCGCCAGCAGCGCGCGCCGAAGGTCGATGTTCTGCAGGTCCGCGCGCGCGACCAGCTCATCGAGCACCGGGTCGCGGAAGTTCGACCACCACCGCTCGGACGCGGGCTCTGCTCCCGAGACAGGCACCCCGTCCGGTCGTGCGGAGAATCGCTCCGGCACCGGGATGTCGGGGCGCTGGTAGTCGGGCCCGACGGCGCACCCCGTCACCGCGAGCGCGGCAACCGCGACGGCAGATGCGGGAGTGCGCATGGTTCAGGCCGCCTGCTTGCGGGCCGCCTCGTCCAGGATCCGGTTGGCGTACGTGTTCATGCCGTCGCGGAGCTGCTCGAAGCTGTCCAGCACATACAGGATCGGCTGGTAGTGGTCGATCTCGAAGCTCGTGCTGCAGACGGTCTCGAGGTCGAACGGGCGCCGATCCACGTCCTTGGACACCAGCGCATGCTTGCTCTCGCCGGGGCTGGAGATCAGCCCACTGCCATAGAGGCGGTTTCGCCCACCCTCCCGGATCAGCCCGAACTCGACGGTGAACCAGAAGAGGCGCGCCAGGCGCTCGGTGTGGTACGGATCGTCGGTGGTCAGCGCGGCCTTCCCGTAGGTCTGCAGGAAGTCGGCGAAGACCGGGTCGGCGTGCAGCGGCACGTGGCCAAAGATGTCATGGAAGATGTCCGGCTCCGGCAGGTAGTCGATCGACTCCTTCGGACGGATCACGATGGTGGTCGGGAATTCGCGACGGGCAAGGCACGCGAAGAAGGCCTTCGCCGGCAGATAGCCGGGCACCGCCTTGCTCTGCCATCCGGTGAGGCGCTGCAGGAAGACGTTGACCGACTTGGGGCCGTCCAGGTGCGGGATGTAGTCGCGCACGAGGTTGATGCTCCGGGCGCCGGTCAGGTAGACGTCGCTGGCGTTGTCGGCCAGGAACGCCATCTGACGGTCGAAGAGCGTGCGCCAGGTTTCCTGGTTCTCCTCGGTGTAGCCGGCGTAGTTCTGGTCGATGTAGGCCTTGGTGATGTCGCCGAAGCCGGGCTCGCCGAAGCGGTTGGCGCACTCCTGCGCGGCCTTCGCCTGCTCGCCGTCGATCATCGCGTGGTTGAGGCTTCCGGACATCTTGCTTGCCATGGACGGATCGTACCTCAGCCGGCGGCGAATCCTGCGATCCACGGCTCCACCGCGCCCGGGTCCGCGAACGGGGAGGGGGCGGGGATTCGCGCGATCCCCAGCTGCGCGCGCACGTCGATGCCCCACGGGTCGACGCCCACCACGCGAGCCGCGGCGAGGCGATGGCCCGCGGTCGCCTCGGCGGCGCGCACGACCGCCGGCAGCATGCGGTCGTTCAGTGCGCGGCAGAGCGCGGGCTCCTGCGCGGCGAACGGATTGGGGCGGGCGAGCGCCGTGCCGTCCACGAAGTAGCCATGGAACCTCGCCGCGTCGATCGACATGTGGGCCCAGCGCACGTCCGGTGGCTCGCCGTGGTAGATGCACCAGCGGTCGCAGAGGGCACCCATTGGGCCGTCCTCCTTGATCTCCTCGAGCGTCACTTGCACCTGGATGCCGTCGTCCGAGTCGTCGGGCAACTCGAGGACCACGTCCACGGAGCGGAGCATGGCCACCATGACCGACGCCACCAGCGAGCCATCGGGGGTCGGGGCGACCCGGATGTCGATGCGCTCGCCATCGAAACGGATCTTGCCGGCCAGGTGGGATCTGAGGAACCGATAGGCCTCCTCGGCGACGTCTTCTGCCATGGCCCGATCCTAGCGGTGCGACGGGCGGTGCGTTCCATACGATGCGGGCGTGACCCACCTGTGCGTGTCCATTCCCGTTGATTCCGCGGATGACGTCGGCCGGGCGATCTCGGCCGCGGCGCGCGCCGCGGAGCGCGGTGCATCGATGGTGGAGTGGCGCGTGGATTCCCTCGCGGAGTGCGCGGGCGCCGCCGCCGAGATCCGTGGCCTGGTGCGTCGATCGCCGCTGCCGAGCATCGTCACCATCCGCAGCGCGTCCGAGGGCGGCGCATGGGAAGGATCCGACGCCGACCGCGTGAGTCTCCTGGAGGCGGTGTGCACCGGTGCGCCCGAGGACGCCCCGGCATACATCGACGTCGAGCTCGCCTCGTGGCAGCGCAGCGCGAACCTGCGGCAGAAGGTGCTCCTCTGCGTCGACCATCCGGCGCAGGTGCGGCCCGTCTCCACGCGCCTCATCCTCAGCGCGCACGACTTCACCGGCCGACCGTCGGACTTGGCGCGGCAGGTGACCGCCATGGCCGAGGTGGAGGCGTGCGCGGTGGCCAAGGTGGCGTGGACGGCACGCAGCGTGCGCGACTGCATCGAGGCGTTCGAGCTGCTGGAGTCCCGCCCCAAGCCGATGATCGCGCTGTGCATGGGCGAGGCCGGCGTGATGTCCAGGATCCTGGCCGCGAAGTTCGGGGCGTTTCTGACGTACGCGCGTGCGGGCGGGCCCGGCGATGCCGACGCTGCCGCGCAGAAGGCGGTGGGAACCGCGCCCGGCCAGCCCACGGTCGATGAACTGGTAGGCAGGTACGGGTTCGCGAGGATTGGGCCAGCGACGCGCGTGTTCGGCGTGGTGGGTTGGCCCGTGGCCCATTCGCGCAGCCCCGACCTCCACAACCGCTGGTTCGCCGAGGCCCGCCGGGACGCGTGCGACGTGCCCATTCCCGTGGCACCATCGTGGGAGTCCTTCAAGGCGGGGATGTCGGAGCTTCTCGGCCACCCATCGCTCCACTTCCGGGGCGCGAGCGTGACGCTCCCGCACAAGGAGCACCTGGTGCGCTTCGTGCGCGAGCGCGGCGGCATGGTGGACGCCGTGGCCGCGCGCATCGGCGCGGCGAACACGCTCACGGTCGATGCGGCCGGCGTGCTCCGCTGCACCAACACCGACGCGGCCGCAGCGGTGGACGCGCTGTGCGGTGGTATGGGGATCGATGTCGCTCGGCTCCGTGACCTTCGCGTGGCCGTCTTGGGCGCGGGCGGCGTCGCGCGTGCGGTGGCCGCCGGCCTCGCCGATGCCGGGGCGCGGGTGGTGGTGTTCGGCCGCACCGCCGAGCGCGTGCAGGCGCTGTGCGACGACCTGATGCGCGGGGCCGATGCGGGGGTGACCGGCTGCGGTCTGTTCGGGGGCCGGGTCGTGGCCGGCCGGATGTCCGAGCTCGGGTGCGGCTGCTTCCACGCGTTCGTCAACTGCACGCCGGTCGGCATGGAGGGAGGACCCGATCCGGACGGCTCGCCGCTTCCCGACGACGTGCCGCTCGACGGATCCGTGGCCGTGATGGACACGGTCTATGCACCGCGCCGGACCCCGCTCCTGGCCGAGGCCGCCGCCCGCGGCGCCACGTGCATCGACGGCTGGTCGATGTTCGAGTTGCAGGCACGACGTCAGTTCGAGCTGTGGCCGACCGACTGACCCGCGGTGCCCACGGGCGCACGCGGCCGTGTCGACTCCGCCGGGACCAACGGTCCCTATCCTGAATCCATGCTCAGCTACCGAACCGCAGGCGAGTCGCACGGTCCCACGATGCTCGCGTTCGTGGATGGGCTTCCCGCGGGTCTCCGCGTCGACGTGGACCGCATCGACCGCGAGCTCGCGCGTCGCCAGGGGGGATACGGGCGTGGGGCGCGGCAGCGGATCGAGACCGATCGCGTCAAGATCCTTTCCGGGGTGCGGGCGGGCGTCACGCTTGGTTCGCCGGTCGTGCTGGAGGTCGTGAACCAGGACAGTCGCCTCGACGACCTCGAGCGAACGCCGCCGGTCACTCGTCCGCGACCCGGGCATGCCGACCTCGCCGGGAGCATCAAGTGGCTGACCGCGGACTGCCGCGGCACGCTCGAACGCGCGAGTGCGCGCGAGACCGCCGCGCGCGTCGCCGCAGGCGCGCTCGCTTCCGGGTTGCTTGCGGAGTTCGGGATCGAGTCGTTCGGGTTCGTGAGCGGGGCCATCGACGCCGCATGCACCGTGGACGTCGGCGTCTCCAACCTCGCCGCGCTGCGCGCCGCACGCGATACCAGCGACGTCTACTGCCCCGATGCAGGCACGTCGGCGCGGATCGTGGAGCACATCCACCGGGCCAAGACCGAGCAGGACACGGTGGGCGGGCGAGTCGAGGCGCACGTGCTCGGCGTTCCGCCGGGACTCGGCACCTGCACGCAGTGGAACGAGCGGCTCGACTCGCGGATTGCTGCGGCCGTGATGGGGATCCAGGCCTTCAAGGCGGTCGAGATCGGCATGGGCGCCGACTGCGCCTGGCGCATGGGCAGCGCGGTGCATGACCCGATCGAGTTCGACGTGGCGCGCGTCGGCGAGCCGCACCTCGGCTTCGTCCGGCCGACCAACAACGCCGGCGGCCTGGAAGGCGGCATGACCAACGGCATGCCCATCGTGGTCCGGGGAACGATGAAGCCCATCGCCACCCTGCTGCGCGGCATGCCGAGCGTGGATCTCGTCACGCACGTGGCCGAGCGCAGCCAGTACGAGCGCAGCGACGTCAGCGCGGTGGCCGCGGCCAGCGTGGTGATGGAGGCCGTGGTCGCCTTCGAGGTGGCGCGGGCACTCCTGGCGAAGGCGGGGGGCGACTCGATCGACGAGGTGCGCGCGCATCTCGAGGCGACCCGGCGACTGGCGGAGCGTCTGCACCGCGCGCACGGCTGATCGCGCGTCGCGCCGGGGCGCTGCGTCCGTCGGTCACTTCAACTTCTGGGCGAGCCACGCCCGGGCCAGGGCGATGTCACGCTCGACGGTCGAGAGCGAGACGCCCAGCATGTCGGCGACCTGCTGCATCGGCAGTCCGCCGATCTGGTGCAGCGACAGAGCCTCGGCCCGGCGGGGCTCCCGTTCGGCGAGCTCGGCGAGCATGTCGTAGAGCCGCTCCACGTCGCCGTCGAGCTCGGCATCGTCGGCGGGTGTCGGGCGCTCGTCGGGGGGTTCGTGAGAGGCGGCGATGCTCGCCGTGCCGGCGCGTCCACCGCGCTTGTGCGCCAGTCGCTTGCGGTTGCGGTCCGCCAGCACGCGCACGAAGAGCATCGTGGCGATCGCCGCCAAGTGGGTCCGGTCGTTGATCTTCGTGCGCTGCTGCAGCAGACGTTCGAACGCGGCGCCGAGCAGGGAGCTCGGGCTGAGGGTCTGCCGACCGTCGCGGGCCCGTTGTGCGGAGATCTGACGCTCGGCCAACGCCCGCAGCTCCGGATAGTGGAGTTCCAGCAGTTTGGCGATGCTGGGGGCGCCCTCCGGTCGGTCGGCGGGTGGATCGGGAGGCGCGGTCATGGATCGGGGTGGCGGCCACGCTTCTCTGGAGAGCAGCCCCGGAATGAAC
>JBJOIF010000217.1:0-3503 GCA_046047335.1 Planctomycetota bacterium
TGCCGGCCGGACCGGTGATCCGGTCGACGGCGCGGTCGACTGGCCAGTCGGCAGTGGGCTCGCCGTTCACCGCCACGATGCGGTCCCCGGGACGGACGCCGGCGCGCTTGGCCGGGCTGCCGTCGAGTGGGTTGACGATGATGATCTCACGCGCCTCGTTGTGGCGGATCATGATGCCGACGCCCACGAAGTTGCCCTTGATGGACTGCGTGAACCGCCGCATCCGGTCCGGCCAGACGATCTCGGTGTACGGGTCCTCGAAGTCGTGGCCCACCACCGCCACCGCCCCGTTGCCGAACTCGCGCAGCAGCACCGCCTCGGGCAGCGCGATCGACGCTGCGTTGGCTTCCTTGAGCGCCTTGATGGTCCGCGCAAACGTGCGCGCGTCCACCTCGTCGGGCTTCATGGCCTGCACCGCGCGCTCCTGCTCGGCCACCGCCGCGGCGAACGCCGCGCATGCCTTTGGGTCGGCCAGGCCCGGAAAGTTCTCCGAAAGCGCTGGGGTGGTCGCCACGCAACCCACCATGCCCAGGCCGCCTTCGATCAGCGGCTGCCACCCCACGTTCTCCAGGTGCTGCGACGCCACCTGCGAGAGCGCCCCCGCAAGGATGCGCTCGGTGATGCCGTCCATCGCCTGCCGCCAGTCGTCCGCACCCTTCTCGTTGAACTCCGGGAACGGCTGCTTGCGGTCCTTGGGATCGAGCCGCTCATACTGCTGGCGGCGCATCGCGTGCCACGCGCGCGGCGCGTACTGGAGCACGAGCATCACGCGCCGGCCGACGTCGGTCTCGAGGGCCGTGTCGTAGCGGTCGTATGCGGTGCGGTCGGGGATGCCCTCGTGGAGCGAGCGCAGGCGCGTCAGCAGTTCCTCGGCGAGGAGCCAGTCGCCCGAGGCGCGCGCCTCACCGAGCTTCTCCTCCGCGAGGGCGACGGCCGCCCGGACCTCCGCTGATCCAACGTCGCGGGTCCAGTCGTCGGACAGGAACTTGATGTACGCGGCACCCACGAGAGCCTTGGTGGCGTTGCCTGCAGCCACGGCCTCGCGGGTCTCGGTTCGCTTCTCCTCGCGCTGCGCCGCCGCGTCCTTGGCGGCCTCGTCGCGATGCTCATGCAGCCGCGCGACCGCCGCACGGAAGCGGTCGGCGGACTCGCCGGAGAGCACCTCGGGCGCGGAGCCCAGGAGTCGATCCACCTCGGCTCGATTGCCGGTGCGCGCGGCCGCCCACAGGGCCTCGCTCCATGCGGCGGCGGAACTGGACGCCCCCGACTCGCCGGACGCCGGCGCCACGGCAGGCGCCGCCGCTGCGGGGCCGTCCACGGCACCCGCCCATCCGGTGGACGGAAGGGCGAGCACGGCACACAGCGCCGCCGTGGAAGCGGCGAACGGCCAAGGTCGGCAGGACGTCAGGGGCATCGGTGCATCTCCGGGGGCAAAGGTGGTACTCCTTATACTTCGGTCGAGTTCGCCGCGCGGCGACCGAATTGCGACCGGATTGCATCCGGAATCCGGGAGGATCAACCGATTCCCCCCACGCCCGGCCCTCCACCGTCCTCGAGACCCCGGCGCCCCGCGTCCCGCGGATCGGCGCTCGCTGCCGATGTCCCATGCGCGGGCTGCGGCTACAACCTGCGCGGGCTGGACCGAGACGCGCATTGCCCGGAGTGCGGGATGGCGGTCCGCGACTCCGCCGAAGGCGTGCGGGGGGACGATGCCGACCGCGAGCGCGCCTCCGACGCGGTGCGCTCGGTGTCCCGGTCGTTCCTCCTCTCGGCAGCCTTGGGGGGCGTGGTGATCCCGATGATCGGGGTGCCGCTGGGTGCCGTGGCCATGATTGGCGCGTTCCAGCGGATGCAGGCGCTCGGCGCACTCCACGCCACGGCGATCGGT
This sequence comes from Planctomycetota bacterium, assembly GCA_046047335.1. GTDB lineage: Bacteria > Planctomycetota > Phycisphaerae > Phycisphaerales > SM1A02 > UBA966. The sequence goes on from JBJOIF010000217.1 coordinate 1,889, forward strand.
GCCAAGCTGGTCCCGTCGGAATGGGCACGGCGCACGCGCCTGGCGGCGATGACGGAGCTCGGCCTCGGCGGCCTCGGCGTGGTCTTCTCGTTCGTTGGGGTCCCGGCGGTCGTCATGGTGGCCGCCGAGGGCCTGTGGCTTGGGGCCGGGGGGCTCTCCGCCGTGGCGGGCGGCATGGCCATGCGCGCCGCATGGGCGCGGGCGGCCGCCACCGGCGAGGTGGTGGACCCGGGCCGCGGCATCCTGCCGATGATGGCCGGAATCGGCGCGATCACGCTGGGCGTGGCCGTGTCGAGCCTGGGCGGCGCACTGCCGGGCGCCGCCGGAGTTGCGGCCTTGCTGATGATCGCCGGAGTCCTGGGGTGGGCGGTGGGGGCGGTCATGCTCGCCTTCGCGGGCTCCGCCCTCGCCGGGGAGGTGTCGCTGCCATCCAAGCGAGCGAGCAGCGCACCGGATGAACGGCACGGATCGGGCCGTGCCCGCGCGCCCGTGCCGCAGGCCACCGTGCGTGCCCCCATGCCCCCGCCGGACGACGACCCGATCCCCTACTGAACGACCTCGGTGCCGGGACACGCCCCGCCGCCGGCGAACGCGCGCTCGGCCAAGTCGACGGCGCGCCCGAGGGCCGCGCTCTTGGCCACCGTCTCCTCGAACTCCGACTCGGGCACCGAGTCAAGCACGACTCCCGCCCCGGCCTGGATGTCCACGCGCCACGGGGTGCCGGGCACCCACTCGGCCGTCGGGATCACCATGGTGCGCAAGGCAAGCGCGATGTCCATGTCCCCGTCCCAGCCGACCGCGCCGATGCCGCCGGAGTATGGACCGCGCCGGACGGGCTCGAGCTCATCGATGATCTGGATCGCGCGGACCTTGGGGGCACCGCTGACGGTTCCCACCGGCAACGTCGCCCGCAGCGCGTCCCATGAGTCGCACCCCTCGCGCAGCGTGCCCGTGACCGTGGAACTGATGTGCATGACGTGGCTGTAGCGCTCCACTTCCATGCATCGCTCGACCTCGACCGTGCCACGCTCGCACACCCGCCCGAGGTCGTTCCGTCCGAGATCGACCAGCATCACGTGCTCGGCGCGCTCCTTGGCATCGGAGAGAAGCTCGCGTTCGAGGGCGGCGTCCTCCGTCTCGTTCCGGCCCCGGCGGCGGGTGCCCGCCAGCGGTCGATTGAACACGGTGCGTCCGCGGACGCGGCACAGGATCTCTGGGCTCGACGCCACCAGGATCGATCCCTCGGCCTGCAGGTAGATCTGGTACGGGCTGGGATTGACCACGCGCAGCGCGCGGTAGACGTCGAACGGATCCACCGCGGTCTCACGCTCGACGCGGCGGCTCAGCACCACCTGAAAGGCATCGCCAGCGCGGATGTACTCCTGCGCCCGACGCACCGCGTCCTCGAACGATGCGCGGTCCATCGACGAGCGCAGCGGCGCGGCGGGCCGCGCCGTCACGTCCAGGTCCACTCGCCCGGCGGCCAACGGCGGCGCGGGCGCGAGCAGCCGGTCGCAGAACGCATCGAGCTCGGCCCGGCCGGCAGCGATGGCCTCGGGCTCGGAGCCGTGGGCATCCAGGGGCACCGAAAGCACCGCATGCACGAGCTTGGCCA
>JBJOIF010000218.1:0-3092 GCA_046047335.1 Planctomycetota bacterium
CTGTGCCGGACGTGGATCGGCACGCCGAACTTCTCGCCGAACAGCACCGCACGCGGATGCATGACGGCCGCGCCCATCGACGCGAGCTCGAGCATCTCCTCGTAGCTGATCGCCTCCAGCAGCCGGGCCTGCGGCACCACGCGCGGGTCCGCCGTGTACACGCCGTCGACGTCCGTGAAGATCTCGCAGCAGCCCCCGTCCGCGCCCACGTCGAGGGCCGCGGCGATGGCGACGGCGGTGGTGTCGCTTCCGCCACGCCCCAGCGTGGCCACCGAGCCGTCCGGCGCGCGACCCTGAAAGCCGCACACGACCGGAACCGTCCGGGACGCCAACAAGTCGTCCAACCGCCGGCGGTCGATCGAGGTCACGCGCGCCTTGCGGTGCGCGCCGTCCGTGGCGATGCCGGCCTGTTCACCGGTCAGGCTCAACGCGGGCACGCCCATCGACTGGAGCGCCAACGCCATCATGGCGGCCGACACCTGCTCGCCGGTGGCCATCAGCATGTCCATCTCGCGCGCGTTGGGGTCGGCGCTCACCGTGGCGGCAAGCGCGATGAGCTCGTCGGTGGCATGACCCATCGCGCTGACCACCGCCACCACGCGATGCCCGGCCTCACGCGTCGCCGCGATCCGCGCGGCGCACCGGCGGATCCGCTCCGGATCCGCGACGCTCGTGCCGCCGAACTTCTGGACGATGGTGGCCATGGGCTTCGTCAATCTAGCGGACTACCCGATGGCAAGCGGCAACCACCACCCAAGCAGCGTTCGCCGGTCGGCCGGCCGGATGCGGTAGGCATCGCACATCGCGTCCGCGAACCGCCGGGCGTGCCGAGCGCGCGCGCGCGGGTCGTTGGCCGCCTGCCACCGGCGCAGGCAGGCGGCTCCGGTGTGCCACGCCCCATAGTCGGCTGGGGTTGGCAGATCCATGAGTTGCCTCGGCCCGATCCGCAGCGCGTTCGCCGACATGCCCGCGCCGGCATGGCGCCACCAGCACTCGGCGGCCACCGGCGGAGACAGCAGCGCCGCGGCCGCCTTCCACGGCGCGCGGCCGTCTCGTGCACGCACGGTGATCACCGGCACCGAAGGCAGCACCGTGCCATCGGCATCGACCCAGCCCTCCGGCACCCTGGTCTGCGTGGCCATCACCAACTTCGGACCCGACCGCGACGCGCACCACGGCGCGAGCACCCGATCGCCGGTGCACTGCGAAGGCCGCACGACCGGTGCCTTCCACGCTCGTCCGTGGATCCGCACCGGGGCGTCTCCCCAGTGCAGCGTCGCGCAGCCGATGGCCCCGACCGTCACGAGCTTCCGATCGGCAGCGCCGGGGCCCCCTGCCGGCGCCTCGTGGATCCGGCCTCGCAGCCCGTAGTAGTGCTGCCGGAAGTCCGCGCCGGCCTCGGCGATCGCGCCGAGCGTTCCATCGCCGCGGAGCCGGACGTCCGGCACGCCGTGGACCGCGGCCAGCGCCGCGCTCCACGCGCCGCCTCGCAGGCGTCCGCGGCCGAGGCGATGCACCTGCCCTGCCTCGCCGATCGCCAGCACGGCGCGCGGGCGCGGCCGGGCGGCGCACAGTGCCACGATCACGGTCTGGACGTCGGCGTCGAAGGTCCGGTCGGGGACGGTCTCGACGGCCACCAAGGCGTGCGTCGCCTCACAGGCCTGACGGACCGCAAGCGCATCCTGCGCCGCCATGGTGGAGCGTGGCTGCAGCATCGACACCGTGCCCGCTGGTGCGAGCCTGCACCCGAGGAGAAGGAAGGCCGTGGCCTCGTCGGCGTAGCGGCGCACCGCGCCCCCGAATCGCTCGGCGCGCGCGCGCCGTGCATCGGCGGTCCGTGCGGAGGTGGCCGCCAGCTGCCCAAGGAACGGTGGGTTTCCGATCACCGCCTCGAATCGGCGGCCGCCCCACGCCTCGGCGTCGAGGGCATCGCCCGGACGGATGCGTCGGGCCCATTGCCGGGGCGTTCCGCCGACGACGAGCGACAGCCGCACGCGCGCGATGGCCACCGCCATCGGGTCAAGGTCCATGCCGTGCACCGCCGCGGCGACGCGGGTGCGATCCCACCCCGCGCGTCCAAGCGCCCGAGCTACCCCCACGAGGATGTGCCCGGTCCCGCATGCGGGGTCGCAGGCCGTCCATCCCGTGCCGGGATTCCGGGCCATGGCGTGCGCAACCAACCGTTCGACCGCTTCCGGAGGCGTGAACCACGCGGCGATCAATGGGTTACGGTCCACCGCCCGGCGGATCCTGTCGTAGGCCACGGCCATGGCCTCGATGCGATCGAGGCGCTCCCCGCGCGGGTGCGAGCCAATGGCCTCGGCCACCGCCTCGGTCAGGAGATCGGCGCGCTCGGCCTGCGTCGGTTCCACCGGCTCAGTCGCCCTGGGCGGTGACGGCGGCCTCGCGGTCGCGAGCGGCTCGCTCGGAACGACGGCGCTCGGCCTCGCGCAGGATCCGCTTGCGCATGCGCACGGCGGTCGGCGTGATCTCCACGAGTTCGTCGTCCTCGATGTACTCGAGCGCGGCCTCGAGGCTCAGGAGCCGGGGAGCCTTCAGCACCACGGTGGCCTCCTTGTTGTCGCGCACGTTCGAGAAGGGCTTCATGCGCACCGCGTTGACAACCAGGTCGTTGTCGCGCGCGTTCTCGCCGACGATCATGCCCTCGTAGACCGGGTCGCCGGGCTGCACGAACATCACGCCGCGCTCGCAGAGCTGCAGCAGCGCGTACGTGGTGGCGGTGCCCGCCTCGTTGCCGATCATCACGCCGTTCTGTCGCTTCTTCACGCTTCCCGACGCGGGCCGGTACCCGATGAACGAGTGGTGCATCACCGCGTCTCCCGCGGTGGCGTTGAGCAGCCGCGTCCGGAAGCCGATCAGGCCCCGGGCCGGAATGTCCGCCTCGATGTGCATTCGCGCGCCGCGCTGGTCGACCTTCTGGATCTCGCCGCCACGGCTTCCGAGCAGCTCAAGCGCCGCGCCCATGCTGGAGGATTCGGTGTCGATGCTGACGCGCTCGAAGGGCTCGCAGCGGACGCCATCGATCTCCCGCTCGATCACCTCGGGCTTACCGACCGTGAGTTCGTATCCCT
>JBJOIF010000219.1:0-17270 GCA_046047335.1 Planctomycetota bacterium
AGCGTGCGGGCCGCGGCCCACGCGCGTGCGTTGGCCACTGCCCCGGGGTCGTCGTGGAGGAAGTCGGAGTCGAGTCTGAGCACCACCTTGGCGCGGTCGAAGCGCGGGTGCACGGCGCGCGCGCCGCCGAACGCGGCGGCGGTGCCCGCAAGTTCCTCGTCGGCGTTCACCGAGCACCACTCGCCCCACGTGGCCTTCGGGAAGGCCTTCATCACGCGGGCCTTCATGTCCTGCGTGGTCGGCGACGAGGACGGCTCGGCGAGGATCACCAGGCCCTCGCCCCCGGACGTGCCCCACGTCTGGCGCTGCGCGGCGAGCCATTCGTCGAACGCGGCCGCCGTCGACGGTGCACCGGCCTTGAGCGCGATGCGGCTGCGCTCCGGGTCGTAGAGCTCGAGCACGCGACCCTGGGTGATCGCCGAAGACGGGCCCACGCGGGCAACGCCGGAAGCGGCCAGCGCCTCGGGGTCGACCGCCGCGGCGCCACCGGCGAGCGGCGCGCTCGGGTGGGCCGGATTGCCGTCAAGCTTGATGGGGCGGCCGTCGAAGGTCGTGGCGAGGACGCCGAAGCCCACGCCGCCGAGTTCGTACGTGCTGGCGTACGTGACGGGGATGCCGGGGGAACGGTTGGCCGGACGCGACGCGTACTCCGCGAACTTGGCCTCGGGGAAGCGGCGGCAACCGGCCGCCGCAAGCCCGGCCAGCGCGAACGACGCGCCCATCACCTTGATGAACGAGCGACGGTCGTCCTCGGAGGCCTCGGAAGCTCCCGGCTGGAATTCCCGATGCATGTACGACTGGAACTCCGGCGTCTGCGCCAGCTGCTCGACCGAACGCCAGTAGGCGCTGCGGCGGGCGGGACCTCCCGATTCCGCGGGTGCGGGAGCGGGCTCGGTGTGACCGTGGGTGCAACCGTCGTGCATGGTGTGTTCCGTGTCTTGCGGGTCCGCGGCGGAGGGGCTCAGCGGTGGCAGGTCGAGCAGTATTCGTTGGGGTGGATGTCGAAGCGGTCGATCAGCTCAAGCCGCTCGTCCTTGGTCCACGAATCGGTGGGCTTCCAGATGGCGAAGACCTCTTCCGGCGGGCGGACGTGGTCAACGGGGTTGCGGTGGCAGTTGAGGCACCAGCCCATCGACAGCGGCTGCGCGCGGTGCACCACCTCCATGCGGTCCACGCGGCCGTGGCATTCGACGCAGCTCACGCCGCGCGTGACGTGCGCCGAGTGGTCGAAGTACGCGTAGTCGCCGAGCTTGTGGACCTTGATCCACTCGATGGGCATGCCGGTCTCGTAGCTCGAGCGGACCTCGGCGAGCTTGGGGCTCTCGCGCTGGATCTGCGTGTGGCAGTTCATGCACGTCTGGGTCGGCGGCACGGCCGCGTGCGCGGCCTCCTCGACGGTGTTGTGGCAGTAGCGGCAATCCATGCCGAGTTGACCCACGTGCAGCGCATGGCTGAAGGGCACGGGCTGCACCGGTTGGTACTGCCCATCGAGCGTCTTGGGGCTGAACCCGTACGCCACCAGCAGCACCACGTAGAGGGGCGCGATGGCACCCACCACCGTCACGAATGGCAGCAGGGCGTTCGACCAACGAGGAAACAGGAAGCGGCTCATGTCGGAGGGTGGGTCCGTGGGGGGCCGGTGCACCGGCGGATCGAGGCACGGACTTCGTGAAAAGTTTCACGAAGTCCAACGGCCAATGCTATGGGGGAGTCGGTGGGATGGTCAAGAACATCGGTCCATGGCCCGGATACGCTTGCGCGCATGGAGTTGGCATCGGTCGTGCAACGCGGACTGGCGATCGTGGATCACGGGGCCCCCGATGCGGACACGGTGCTTGGGTGGCTCGCCCAGGCGGCGGCGCCCGAACTCGGCATGGCCGCCGCCAACCTCCATGAGGCCCTCCGCCGCCGGGAACGGCTGTGCCCCACCGCCTTGCCCGAAGGGGTGGCCCTGCCGCACGCCATCACGAGCGTGATTCCACGCACCCTCGTCATTCCGATGGTGGTTCCCGCGGGCGTGGTCCTAGACGCCGATCAGCCCAAGAGCGATGTTATTATTGGACTATTTGGGAACATGAGCACCCCCGACCAGCACATCCGCACGTTGGCGCGCTTGGCCCGGATCGCCAACGACCCCGGCGCCCTGCGGGCCCTCCGGGGCGCCCGCACCCCGGATGAACTGGTGCACCGGCTCCTCGAGCAGGACGCCGTCCACGCCTGACGGGGCCTCCGGTGATCGATACCCACTGCCACCTCCTCGGCGATGGACTGCGCGGCCGTACCGCGGCGGTGATCGATGAAGCCCGGTCGGCGGGCGTTGCTGCGCTGATCACCATCGGCACCACCACCGCGGACTCGCTGGCGAGCGCCGCCTTGGCCGACGCTCACCCCAACGTCTGGTTCACCACCGGCATCCACCCGCTGCATGCCGAGGACCCACGGTCGTGGGACGATTGGCAGCAGGCCGCGCGACATCCGCGCTGCGTGGCGTGGGGAGAGCTGGGACTCGACCGGCACTACGCCCATCCGGAGGCCGCCGTCCAGCGAGATGTTCTGGATGCGCAGCTGGCCCGCATCCTCGACTGGCACCGGACGGGACCCACGAAGCCCGTCGTGATCCACTGCCGGCGTGCCGTGGCGGAACTGCTTCCCGTCCTCGGCGCCAGCGGGCTGGACCCGGCGCGCTTCGTCTTCCACTGCTTCACGGAGGGCCCGGCGGATGCCCGTGCCGTCCTGGACTTCGGCGCGATGATCAGCTTCACGGGCGTCGTGACGTTCCGCAACGCGCCGGAGGTGGCCGAGGCGGCGCGGCTGGTCCCGCTCGACCGGATCATGTGCGAGACCGATGCACCGTGGCTTCCCCCGGAGCCCGTCCGCGGGGTCCGGCCCTGCACGCCCGCGATGGTGATGCATACCGCGCGATTCCTCGCGGCCCTCCGCGGCGAGCCGTGGGACCGCTTTGAGGAGGCCGTGGACGCCAACGCGCGCCGCTTCTTCGGCCTTCCGCACGGGACGGGCCGCTAGCCTCGGTGCACCGTGCCACGCGACCAGGACCATGACCCGGAACGCACCGAGGGGGTGATGCCCTTCGGCGACCACCTCGACGAGCTGCGCCGCCGCCTCGTGTGGGCGCTGGCGATGCCGGCGGTGCTCACGTTCACGGTGTTCGCCTTCGCCGCACACGTGCGCAACTTCCTGGTGCAGCCCTTGGTGACCGCGCTCGCCGCGGAAGGACAGCCCACCAACCTGCAGGTGCTCGGCCCCACCGAGAGCCTGATGGTCGACCTGCAGATCTCCATCTGGACGGCGGTGGTCGTCTCGATGCCGTGGATCCTGTGGCAGCTCTGGCTGTTCGTGGCGCCGGGGCTCTACTCGCACGAGCGACGGTTCGCGCGCTTCCTGGTGCCATTGAGCTCCCTGCTCGTGGTGCTTGGGCTCACGGGCCTGTACCTGGCGATGCCCTACCTGCTCCGCGTGCTGATCGGATTCGGCATGGAGCCGCCGCGCACCGTGGCCACGGCACCGGCCGACGCGCCCGCGCCGGGCCCGCGGATCCCGGTGCTCGACCGGGATCCGGAGGCCGCTCGGCCAGGCGACCTCTGGATCCTCCGCGGCGATGCGCAGCTCTACGTCGCCTTCGACGCCGGTGGAACGGGCGAACAGCTGGAGATCCGCACGATCCCCATGCGCACGGTCGGCGCGCTGACCCAGCAGTACCGGCTCCAGGAATACGTGGATTTCCTGCTCTTCTTCGCGGTGGCCGTGGCGCTGGCCTTCCAGATGCCGGTGGCGGTGCTGCTGCTGGGGTGGGTGGGGATCCTCGACACGCGCCTGCTGCGGGCGCACCGCCGCCATGCGTTGTTCGTGTGCGCGATTCTGTCCGCGGTGATCTCGCCGACGGTGGATGCCTTCAGCATGGTGGCGCTGCTGATCCCGCTGTACCTGCTGTACGAGCTCGGCATCATCCTGCTCACGGTGGCGCCCACCCAGGCCGTGGCGGAAGGCGGCGTCCTGCGCAACGTGGTGGCGTCGGCGCTGGGCCGCCCGATCTACCGCGCGCGGCGCACCGACGGCCAGGAGGGCGACGAGTGAGGCGCGGCACCGGCGCGCGGTCCCGCCGCGCGTCCTCGCGCGGGGCGATGCTGCGCCTGGCGGGGCCGCGCGCCCTGCGCGCCGGAGCACGCGCCAACGACGTCGGCATGATGCTGCGGGCGATGGCGCTGGCGCGCGGGGCGGCGCAGCGCGGCGAGGTGCCCGTGGGCGCGGTGGTCTACCGCGGCCGCACCGTGGTCAGTGCGCACGCCAACGACCGTGAGTCGACCGGCGACCCCACGGGCCACGCCGAACTCGTGGCGATGCGCGAGGCCGGACGGGCGCGTGGAGCGTGGCGGCTCTCGGACTGCTCGCTCGCCGTGACCCTCGAGCCGTGCGCCATGTGCGCCGGCGCCATCGTCAACGCTCGCATCGGTCGCGTGTTCTTCGGTGCCCACGATCCCAAGGCCGGCGCGTGCGGAAGCCTGTGGTCGATCCCCGCGGATGGCCGCCTCAACCACCGACCGCCGATCGTCGCCGGGATCCTCGCGCGCCAGTGCGGCCGGCAACTCACCGCATTCTTCATGCGGCGCCGTCAGGAGCGCTCGGCCGCGCGCGACGCATCCACCATGCCGTCGCCGAGCGCCTCGCGCAGCACCGCGGTGGCGAAGGCGCCCGGCGGCAGGTCGAAGGCGACGCGCACGTAGGGCCCGTGCTCATCGAAACCCGACTCGAGTTCGGGATTCGAGAGCCGCACGCGCAGCGGCCGCCGCGCGCCGCCCGGGACGTCATCGCCGGACCGAGTGCCGTCCACCTGTGCAGGATCGATGCCAAAGGCCCGGATCGCCGCATGCTCTTCCTCGAGCACGGCACCGGTGGCACCCACCGCCCCTGGCCCCGGAAGCGGGCCGCTCGCAGAAATCTCAAACCGGCCGGCGCGAGCCTCGATGGAGGCCTCGCCCGGCGCGGACATGGCCGCGTCGTCGACCGCGAACTGCGCGCCGTTGGGATGCTTGATGGCGACGTCGCCGAGCCCAACGCGGTGCAGCGCCCCGGCGGCGAGGCGACGGTCGAGCACGCGGTTGAAGACCGCCGACTGCCACGCATCGACCCAGAGCACGCGGATGTCGCGCGGCACGGCGCGCACGGCCGCACGCGCATCGGCACCGCGCGCGAGCGCACGAAGCGCCATGCGCTCGGCGTCGAGCCCACGCGGGAGCAGGCGCGCCGCGTCGTCGAAGGCGCCTGCATCGGCGCACCGACGGGCATCCTCCTCGGACGCGGGGAACGCGCTGCCGCCCGTCCCGAGGAGCTCACCCAGCAACTCCTCGTGGCGCCCGAGCAACAGGAGCGCGCCGAGCAGGTGATTGTTGCCCCGCATCCCGAAGCGCTGCGGACCGAATCCGTTGGGCACCCCTTCGGACTCCATGGCCCGGATCGCCCGCCATACGCCGGGTGCGGCGAAGGGCTCGATGCCGCGGATGCGCACCGAGAAGCGGTTGCCGGCGAGGTGGCCCGGCCGCAGCTTGTTGGCATGCCACGTGGCCCAGAGCACCTGCAGACGATCGTCGGGGATCGACTTCAGCTCGGGTCGCTTGGGCAGATGGATGCTCACGGTCTGCGAGGTCACCGCCACGCGGTCCTTCATGCCCGCCACGCCGATGGCCCGGGGCGGGACCCCAAAGTGCCGGCAGAGCACGGAGACCATCTCGTGGTGCGACGTGTCCTGCTTGACGATCCGGAGGTAGAGGTGCTCGCCCTCCCCGCTCGGCTCGTACAGCTGGAGTTCCTCGACCAGGAAGTCTCCCGCCCGCTCCTTGATGCGCGCGCCCTCGGGCACGGCACCGGCGCACGCGCGTCGCGGCGGCCCCGGCGGCGGAAGGACGAGCGCAGGAGGACGAAGGACCGGGTCGGCGGCGCTCATGCGTGGATCCCCCGCTCGCGCAGGGCAGCGAGCACCTGCGCGGCCGTGTCCGCCCGGTGGTCGATCCGCACCGCCGGCCACCCGCACGCGCGCGCCGCCTCCACGTTCTCGGGCAGGTCGTCGAAGAGGAGCACCTCGTCGGGCGCTCGGCCCACGGCGCGCTCGAAGGCACGGTAGATCGCGTGGTCGGGCTTGGCGAGGCCCAGCAGGTGGCTCGCGTGCCGCGTGCGGATGCGCCGGAAGGCATCGCTCTCCTGGAGCTGCTCCCAGTGCGCGGCGTTGGTGTTCGAGAGGCACGCGGTCTCCAGACCCGCGGCATGGATGCGGTCGATGGCCTCGCCGATCCCGGGATAGTCACCCAGGATCCACGCGCGGTGCACCCGTTCGAGCTCGGCAGGCGCGTGCACGCCGCCGCCCAGCACGCGCGACTGGCGCTCGAAGAACTCCGCAGGATCGATCCCCCCGCGCTGGTGCCGATCGAGCAGTTCCAGCGCCGCTGGCTCCGCGAGCGCCCGCTCGACCTCGGGTCGATGCTCCACGCCGGCCTGCGCGCAGCCCTCGGCCCACGAGCGGCAGATCCGCACGACCACCCCGCCCAGGTCGAACACCACCAGCCGTGGCGCTGTGCTCACGCGTCGGCCCCGTCTTCGTCCTCGTCGTCGTCGGGGGACGCGTCGATCGGCGGCGCCTCGGCCACCGACGGATCCGCCGCCGCGGCCTCGAGCACCGACTCCTCGACCATGATCGGCACCTGGTCCGCCACCCCCAGCGCGATGGCATCCGACGGGCGCGCGTCCACCTCGACCTGCCCACCCGCGTGGTCGATGACCACGCGCGCGAAGAACGTGCCCGCCTGGAGGTCGACGATGCGGATCTCGCGGATTCGCCCGCCGAGCGCCCGGATCACCTCGGCGAGTAGGTCATGCGTCTGCGGACGGGGTGCCTGCGCGCCTTTGATCCGACGGTCGATGGCGAACGCCTCGGGCATGCCGATCACGATGGGAAAGGACCTCGACCCACCGTTCTCGGTGAGCTCGATGACCTGCATGTCGGTCATCTCCCGGATCAGGATGCGCGACAGGTGCATGGGGACCAGCATGTCGCTTGCCTTCCCGCGGCGGTGCCGCGTCGGTCGTGGGGTGCGCCTGATTCTAGGCCCGGGCGGAATCCGGTCTCAGGAGCGCTCGGCGTCGCGGAAGAGTTCGAGCAGCTCCGCCGGACCGGCCGCGGAGTAGACGCGCTCGCGGAACGACGGGTTCGTCATCAGCCTCGAGATGCGTCCGAGCGCCTGGATGTGGTCGCTGGTCCGGTCGGGCGGCGACACCAAGAGCACCACCAGCCGCACGGGCTTGTGGTCGATCGAGTCGTACTCGATGGGTTCCGCCAGTCGGCCCACCGCCAGACACAGTCCGCGCGAGGCGGACGTCTTGCCGTGCGGAATGGCGAGGCCCTCGCCGATGCCGGTGGAACGTTGGAGCTCACGGTCCCACACGGCCTTCTTGACGGCCGCGGCATCGGTGACGTGGCCAGCGGCGGCCAGGGCATCGACCAGCGCGTCGATGGCCTCGCGCTTGCCGGGAGCGACCAGCGGGACCAGCACGCAGTGCGGGTCAAGGATCTCGGTGACGGTCATCGGCGCGGGCATGCGGGACTCCGGGGATCCAAGGGTGAATCGCGGGATCGTACCACCGCCCCGCGCTGCCTTGCGGGCCCGCCCCGGTCATCGGGGCGAGAGCAGCGCGCCGAAGCCGCCGTCGGCGTACCGGGCATCCGGGTCGCCAGGCATCCCACGCGGTTCGTGCCGCTCGGCGCGGACGACCGAGCGCCCGGTGCGCCCCGCGGCCCATTCGGCCTGCGATTCGTTCTCCGTGGGCTCCAGGCTGCACGTCGACCACAGCACGCTGCCACCCGGGGACAGGAACGGCCGATGCTCCTCGAGGATCCGCCGCTGCAGGGCCACCACCGAGTCCAGGCGCGGCCGGCTGAACCGATACTTTGCTTCCGGGCGCCGACAGAGCACGCCGGTGTTCGAACACGGCACGTCGAGCACCAAGAGGTCCACCTTCCCGACGACGCGGCGCAGCCCCTCGGGCGTGGTCACCTTGACGCGGGCGTGGCCCTCGAAGGCCAGCGCCAGCGCCCGAAGACGCTCGCCGTCGGTGTCGGTGGCCACCACCTCGGCGGACGGATGGAGTTGCGCGAGCTGCCCCGTCTTGGTGCCACGTCCCGCACACGCATCCAGGATCACCGCCGGCCGGAGCGCGTCGGCAAGACGCATCGGGCGCGCGCTGGCGGCATCCTGCACCCGTGCCTCGCGGTGCGCGGCAAGCAGCGCCACCAGTCCCGCATGGTCGCCGGTCCACACGTGGAATCCGGCATCGGCGTGCGGCTCGAGACGGTCGGCGAACGGCGCGCCGGGCAGCACCGCCGCGGGTGGAAGCCCGGCCACCACCGTGGGCGCCGGGCGGAGACCGTGCACCGCGCGCTCCACGGCGCGGTCGCGCCCGGCCACGTTGTGCCAGTGCAGCAGGAGCGGCTCGCCGATGCTCACCTGCTCACAGAGGCGACGCACCGGGTCACCCGAGAACACGGGCCGCGTGAGCCGGAGCACACGGCCGTCCCCGAGGGGCATGGCGTCGTCGCGCTCGCGCCACGACGAGGGCCGGGCGGCCTCGCCGTCCTCGAGGCCGCCGCGCAAGGCGATCATCCGTCGCAGCACGGCGTTCACGAAGCCCGGCGCACCGCGCTGCCCCTTGGCCTTGGTCCACTCGACCGTGTCGTCGACGACGGCGTGGTCGGCCTGGTTGCCGAACAGGAAGAGCTGCGCGCCCGCGGCCAGGAGCGCCGCGCGAACCCGCGCGTCCACGTTCTCCCAGCGGCGGTCGATGCACGATCGCGCGATCGCCGCGAGCGTCACCCAACGGTGCGCGACCACGTGCTCGATGGCACGGGCCAGCGCCGCATCGCGAGGCTCGAGGGGCGCACCCACGGCATCGCGCGGGCCGCCACCAGCATCGACGAAGTCGAGGTCGGGAAAGCGGCTCGCCTGCCGCACCAGCCGCTCAAGCGCGGCAGCGCGTGCAGGCGAGACGTTCGTGGCACGGTCGGCGCGCGGAGGGCGTCCCATGCGCACCGGTCAGGCCGCCACCAGCTGGCGCGCGCCGCGCGAACGGGCGCGGCGCGCCCCAGGCTTCGCGGCCTTCGCGGCGGACTTGGCGGGAGCGGCGGACTTGGCGGTCGACTTTCGACCGCCCGCCTTCTCCGCGGCCTTGCGCAGCGCGGCGGCCTTGTCGGTCTTCTCCCACGTGAACGTGCCGGGACCGCCCTCGCCGGGCGCGCGGCCGAAGTGCCCGTGCGTGGCGGTGGCGCGGTAGATCGGCTTGCGCAACCCGAGCGAGCGGATGATGCCGCGCGGCGTCAGCTCGAAGTGCTTGCGGATCTCGGAAGCGAGCCACGCGTCGTCGACGGTGCCCGTGCCCTGGGTATCCACGAGCACGCTGGTGGGCTCGGCCACGCCGATGGCGTAGCTCAGCTGCACCTCGCACGCGCCCGCGAGGCCGGCGGCCACCACGTTCTTGGCGATGTAGCGCGCCATGTACGCGGCGCTCCGGTCGACCTTGGTCGGGTCCTTGCCGCTGAACGCGCCGCCGCCGTGACGGCCGCGACCGCCGTAGGTATCCACGATGATCTTCCGGCCCGTCAGGCCGCAGTCGCCGTGCGGGCCGCCGATCTCGAACTGTCCCGTCGGATTGACGTGGACCGTGATGCGGTCGTTCCACCACTTGCCGAGGACCGGCTTGATGACGTGCTTGACGATCTCGGCCTTCAGGCGGCGCTGGCCCGTGGGACCGTTCCACGACGGGTCGTGCTGCGTGGACAGCACCACGGTGTCGACGCGCGATGGCGTGCGGCCGCGGTACTCGACGGTCACTTGGCTCTTGGCATCGGGGCGGAGCCCACGGACGATGCCCTTCTCCCGGACCATGGCCTGGCGCTTCACCAAGGCATGAGAGAGCGCGATGGGCAGCGGCATGAACTCCGGGGTCTCGTCGCAGGCGAAGCCGAACATCATGCCCTGGTCGCCCGCGCCCTCGCGGTCGACGCCCATGGCGATGTCGCGGCTCTGCCGGCCGAGCACCACGTTCACCGAGCAGCTCTTGTGGTCGAAGCCCTTGGCGCCGTCGTCGTAGCCAGCACGCGCGACCGCCTGGCGGACCACGTCGGGGATGTCGACGACCGCGTTGGTGGTGACCTCGCCGGCGATCACGGCCAGCCCGGTGGTGACGAGCGTCTCGCACGCCACGCGGCTCATCGGGTCCTGCTCGAGCATGGCGTCGAGCACGGCGTCGCTGATCTGGTCGGCGAGCTTGTCGGGATGACCCATCGAAACGGATTCGCTGGTGAACAGGGTGGTGCGGGTGTCGTGCATCGATGGATCCGTGCGTGTGGTTGGAACGTGGCGGCCGTGGCCGGCGGGCGGGCGAGCCGGACGCCGGCTCCATCCACCCATCCGGATGATCGGATGAAGGCGACGATGCTATCGGTCGGTTCCCAACGCGGCAAACGATCGACCGTGCCGATTCTCGGACGTGTCCCGCAGAACCCCCCAAAATCATCCGGCACCCGCGGCCGGACGGGCTACGGTGTGGGGGACGCCCCAACGGATCGATCCGCGGGCGGCGCGTGTGCGTACTGGGTGATGGTTGGCCAACGCCAACCGTGCCCCGCCGCACCGCGTGCCGAATCACCCATGTCCTCCTGCGTGAAGAGTTCCAGCCCGCGTCCCCGCCCCGCCGCCACCGCCATGCTGGCGGTGCTGCTGGCCGCCGGAACACTGGCGCACGCCGGTGGAGCGACCGATCGCCGCGTGGCGCCCGCGCGTGGCCTGCAGGCGGTCCCCCAGGCGGAACCGGCCGCGCCGGCCGAGTGGTCGTGGGGTCCCGATCGGGTCGGCGGTTGGGCGAGCGATCGGCTCCTCGTGAAACTCACGCCGGGCGCGCGCCTCCAGCGCACCGCCGACGGCAGTTGGAGCGTCCTCGGACCGGACGGCCGTCGCCACACCGACGCCGAGCGCGCGCTGGTCGCCGCGGGCGCTCGGCAAGCCACGTCCGCGGGCACGGTGGTTCCCGCCGACCGCGAACGCGCGCACGCGCTGGGCCTCGACCGATGGATCGAAGTGTCGCTTCCGGCCGGGAGCGATGCGCCCCGGATCGCCGCGGAATGGATGCAACTCGACTCGGCGCCGTGGCAGGCCGCCGAGCCGGTGGGTATCGGTGGCATCGCCGCCGACGCCCCGCTGCCGAATGACCCGCTGTTCGGCGAGCAGTATGCGCTCCGGAACACCGGACAGGTGATCGGCGGTGTGGCGGGCGAATCGGGCGCGGACATCCGCGCGCTGGCCGCGTGGCACCTCAGCGTGGGTTCTCCGGACACCATCGTGGCCGTCCTCGACAGCGGGGTCGACGCGCACGCATCATTCGCCGACCGCATGGTGCCCGGCTGGAACGTGCCGGCGGGGAACTCGAACACCGGGAACCTGTGCTTGGACCACGGCACGCACGTCGCTGGCACCATCGGCGCCGCTGGCGACGACGCGCAGGGCGTGGCCGGGGTCGCCTGGCGCGCCCGCATCATGCCCGTGACCGTGCTGCAGGGCTGCAGCGGGACCACCGCGTGGCTCGCCGACGGCATCCTCTGGGCCGCCGATCGTGGCGCGAGCGTCCTGAACGCCAGCCTCCAGTACTCCGTGGAGAGCCAGTTCCTGCGCGACGCGATCGCCTACGCGATGGCGGATGGGGCGGTGGTGGTGGCCGCGGCGGGCAACACGGGCACCACCGGGCTCGCCGTGCCAGCACGGTGGCCGGAGACCGTGGCGGTGGCCTCGATCGACTGGCTCGACGTGCCGTCCGGCAGCTCCGCCGTCGGTGCGGGCCTCGACGTCGCGGCTCCAGGCGTCGGCATCCTGTCCACCGCCGGACTCACCGGACACTCGACCAAGAGCGGCACCAGCATGGCGGCACCCTTCGTCTCGGGAACCATCGCCCTCATGCACGCCGTGGCGCCCTCGATCGCGCCGCGCGACCTGGTTCCCTTCCTGCTGCAGAGCTGCCAGGACATCCACGCGGCTGGCTTCGACGACCGCACTGGCCATGGCCGCATCGACGCGGGTGCGGCGGTGCGCTTGGTGCGATCCCTGCGCGGCACGGCCGACCTGAGCGGCGACGGCACCGTCGACGGCATCGACCTCGGCGTCGTGCTCTCCGGTTGGGGGGCATGCGGCGTGGCGTGCGCGGCGGACCTCAACGACGACGGCGTCGTCAACGGCATTGACCTCGGACTGGTACTCGGCAACTGGGGGCTGGTCGGCGGCGACTGAACGCGGCAGGCATCAGGGCCTGCTCGTCACGGCGCCGTCGGCGCCGGCATGCCCTGTGCCTCGGCGGCCATCGATCGGATCATCTCGGATGCCGGGTCGAGCTCCATGGCGCGGCGGAACTCCGTCTGGGCCTCGTCGACCCGGCCGAGCTTCATGAGTCCGCGGGCGAGCGCCACGTGGGCGAAGGCGTTGCCGGGCTCGATCTCCAGCGTGCGGCGCACCAGCGCCACACCTTCTTCGATCTCCGAGGCGGTGGCGCCCCGCTCGGTGAGGGCGATCGACAGACGCCGCATCGAGTTGAGGTCTTGCGGCTGCGCGGCCATGCCGTCGCGCGCGCTCGCCACGAGGGTCGCGTACTCACCCTCGCCGTCGAGCCACACCAGCTGCTCCTCGCGGAGCGCCCGCCATGCGGGATGCGCCGCGAGCGCCTCGGCGTACCACGCCATCGCGTCGGCCCGGCGCGACGGCTGGCAGCGCAGCACGCGCCCGAGCACGATCGCCACGCCCTCGTCGGCGCCGTCGCGCGACCATGATCGCCGCAACAGGGCCTCGGCGCCGCCGAAATCTCGAAGCACGGCCAGCAGGTACGCGCGCTCCATGTCCGTGCGTCGCCACGCCATGGCGAACGGCGACCAGCCCTCGGGCCACGCCGCGGCCCAGCGGTAGAGGCGCAGGGCGCGCTCGGCATCGGTGCGCTCCGCCGCCGTGGGCTCGTGGCCGGCCTCGGCGAAGACCGCCGCGGCGGGAACCGTCACGCGCGCGTCCAGGAGGCGTGCCGCCCACGTGGCGGCGTTCAGCGATCCGACCCATGCGGCAAGCACCACCGTCACCGCCGTCGCGGCAAGCCACGCGCCGCCCGCGGCACCCATGCGGCCGCGCCGGCGCAGACGCCAGCCATGGAACGACACGTTGGGCTCGCGCAGCACCGTCCACGACTTCCAGCACAGGAACGTGACGCACGCGGCGATCCCCGAGGCAAAGAGGAGCGGAACGCCGACGTATGCCCCGCGCACCGCCAGCAGCGTGGCCAACGCCACCGCAGCGAGCGCGACTTCCTCGGGCCACGTCAGGTCGAAGCGCCGCTCCGCCGCCTGATCGGCGCGGGTGCCTTCGCGTTCCACGAGGAATGCGGGCTTCGCCGGCCCGAACGACAGCGCCTCGTTGGGGCACGTGCTGACGCAGTCCATGCACTTCATGCATCCTTGGTCGACCACCATGCCGTAGTCGCGGACCTCCTCGTGCACGCGCACGTTGCTCGTGCACACGGCGGTGCAGTGGCCGCACCCCTCGCATCGATCGTGATTGACCCGGATCCGCATCGGCGCCAGCTGCTCGACCGGGGCGAAGAATCCACCGTACGGGCACGCGTACGTGCAGTAGCCCTTGGTGCCGAGGAGCCACACCACCAGCATCCCGCTCACCAGCACGAACGGAATGCCCATCAGCCAGCCGGGGAAGGTCGCCCAGAAGTCCTGCGTCACCAGGTGCATGCTCCATCCCGGCCAGCGCAGATCGGGTTGGACCCACGGCGCCACCGCGAACCGGTAGAAGGGCGGCCACGCGAACATGTAGAGGGCGAGCGCCAGGGGAAGCCATGCCAGGAGACGCGAGCGGAACGGCCGCGGCCGGATGCCGAGGCGGGCGAGCATCCACGCCGTGCCGTCCTGGATGGCCACCCAGTGGCAACCCCATCCACAGAACCACCGGCCGAGGAGCGCCGTGGAGAGCAGCGCCACCGCGAAGAAGATCGCACCGACGGTGATCACCCCGTTGCGGACCGTCTCGATCGACTCGCTCGGCTCGATGGGTGCCAGGGTGGACCCCATGGCCAGCCACTGCACCAGGTGCGCCACCATGAACGCCCAGACCCCCGCGAGCACCGCCGCCCGCTTCCACCCGACCCGCGAGCCGAATGCCGCACGCCGGGGGGGTGCGGCCGGCGCAAGCACCGGGAGCGAGACCGCAACAGGCGTTCGGGCATCTCGGGGCGTGCACTCCGGCATCGGCCCGATCGTACGCCCGGGATGCCCGGGGGCGCTCCTATACTCGGCCCCCTGCGATGGACCGCGACCTCTACGAGATCCTCGGCGTCGGGCGCAACGCCTCCGACGACGAACTGAAGAAGGCGCACCGCGCCCTGGTCCGCAAGTACCACCCCGACGTCAACAAGGAGCCCGGCGCCGACGCCCGCTTCAAGGAGGCGCAGGAGGCGTACGACATCCTCTCGGATCCGAAGAAGCGCAAGCTCTACGACCAGTTCGGCATCGCCGGAGTGAAGGCCGGTGCGGCGGGAGGTGGTCCGGGCGGTCCCGGCGGCGCCGCGGGCGGGGATCCGTTCGCGGGCGGCGGTCCGTTTGGCGGCGGGCAGGGATGGCAGAACGTGGATCCCTCCACCTTCGAGGAGGTGTTCGGCTCGATGTTCGGCGGCGGCCGCGGGCAGAAGGCGCGCGGGCGGCGCGGGGCGGGAGGATTCGGGGGGTTCGGCGGATTCGGCGAGGACGCCGACGAGGGGCCGCGCCAGGGCCGGAACCTGGAGGTCGCCGAGACCATCGACTTCACGACGGCGGCGCTGGGCGGCGCGCGGAACTTCCGCATCAAGGGCGAGTCGATCGAAGTCCGCATCCCGGCCGGCATCCGCGACGGCGCGAAGCTTGCCGTCCGCGGCAAGGGCCATCCCGGCGAGGACGGCGGTCCGGCAGGCGACCTGATCATCGCCGTCTCGGTGTCGCCGCATCCGTGGCTCCGCCGCGAGGGCGATGACATCGTCACCGACGTCCCCGTCACCATCGCCGAGGCATCGCTCGGTGCCACGGTGAAGGTGCCGATGCTCACCGGATCGGTGCAACTCAAGGTGCCCGCAGGCGTGAAGTCGGGACAGAAGCTGCGCGTGAAGGGCAAGGGCATCCATCCGCCCAAGGGATCGCCCGGCGACTTCCTGGCCGTGGTCATGATCGAAGCGCCACGCGAGCTCGACGCGCGCAGTCGCGAGCTGCTCGAGGAGCTTGCGCCGCGGCTGGCCAGCCCGCGCACCGGCCCGCAGTGGCAGTGACCGGTTCCATCACGCGGCGCGGCACCCGGCGCGTTCAGCGGCCGTAACGCCGGCGCGCGGACTCCACCAGTGCGAGCACGCGGTCCGGGGACTGCACCATGACCCACGCCGCATCGTGGCCGCCCGTGCCGCGCGCCGAGAAGGTGATGGTGCCGGTCCGGAACAGTCGGTCCGTACGCGAGCGCAGGAGCTCGACTCGGCGCAATGAGTTCAGGGTTGCCGAGTAGACGCTCGGCGCCAGCACGCCGCGGCGACGCAGCACGCGGCGGTCGGTGAGTACGTAGACGCGACTGGCCCACTCGGCCACCGCGATCGTCACCCGCACCAGCACCGCGGCCACCGCCACCTGCGTGATGGCAACTTCCAGGCCCAGACCGGCCACCGCACTCGCGCTGGCCGCCAGCGCGCCGATCGACGCCGCGAACGCCAGCGTCCGCGCGGAGCGGAGCCCGATCCACGTCGGACTCGGGCGCCAGGTCCCCAGGATCAGCTCACCGGGCTCGAGCATGGTGGCGGCGAAGAGCGGGATCCCGCCCTCGTCGACCGCCGTGGTGGCGAAGGCGGCGCGGACCGGGTGGTGCCGCCGCGCAGACATCACGGCGCGCCGCCCTCCGGATGCAGGACACGGACGTCCGGCAGGTTGCGGAAACAGCCGTCGAAATCGAGCCCATATCCCACCACGAACTCATCCTCGATGTCGAAGCCCACAAACTCGCAGGGCGTGCCGAGCGCGGCCGGGATGGTCTTGCGCAGGAGCACCGCCGTGGCGAACTTCGCCGGCCGTTGCGCCAAGAACCGCTCGCGCAGGAAGCGGAGCGTGTTGCCGGAATCGAGGATGTCGTCGATCACCAGGACGCGCCTTCCCGAAAGGTCCGCCGGCAGCTCGCCGAGGGGCCGGACGCCCTGGCTCGACGTCGCCGCACCTGGATAGCTCGAGACCGTGGCCAGCGTGATCCGCATGCGCACCGGCATGTGCCGAACCAGGTCGGCCGCAAAGATGAACGCGCCGGTCATCACCGGCACCAGCACGAGGTCGTCATCGCCCTCGCCCATCCAGTCGACGATCTCGCGGGCAAGCTCGGGGATGCGCGCGGCAATCCGCTCCGACGAGATCACCACGCGACCGAGACGAGCCCGTGCCGCGGGGGAAGGCGGGCGGTTCACGGCGCCTCCTTGATGCGCGCCAGGATCCGTTCGCTCACCATCTTGGCGTCGGCCTTGCCGCCGGCCAGCTTCATCGCGGCACCGACGATGCGGCCCACGGCGGCGGCCTTGCCCGCCCGCACGTCGGCGGCGGCCTGCGGGTTGGCGGCGATCGCCTGATCGACCCATCCATCGAGCGCGGCGGCATCGTGCTCGACGATCAGGCCGGCGCGCGACGCGGCATCGCGCGGGTCATCGTCGGTGCCGGCCACGACGGCGACCAGTGCGTCGATGCTCTGCGCGCCGATGGCCCCTGCCTCGCGCAACGACAGGATGCCCGCCACCTGCGCGGGCGAGAGGCCGGCGCGTGCGATGGTGCACCCGAGCTCGTTCGCGCGCTTGGCCAGCTGATTCAGCACAAACTTGCCCGCGGCGTACCCGGCCTTCGGCGAACCGCCCATCCGAGTGACGCATTCCTCGAGGAACTCGCAGCTTCCGCGATCCTCCACGAGGGCTTCCGCGTCCTTGCGCTCAAGGCCCCACTCCGACACGAACCGAGCGCGTCGCGAGGCCGGCAGCTCCGGGATCGACGCACGGACACGGTCGAGCCACGGTTCGTCCACCACCACCGGCACCAGGTCGGGATCGGGGAAGTAGCGATAGTCGTGGGCGTCCTCCTTCTCGCGCTGGAGCACGGTGACGGCCCGGTCGTCGTCCCAGCCACGCGTGCTCTTCGTGCCCGGGCC
>JBJOIF010000220.1:0-7123 GCA_046047335.1 Planctomycetota bacterium
AGGAGCGGCCCCATCAGCAGGCGCTTGCGGCGCTCACGGGCCCACAGCACCCAGCGGTCCACCTGCTCCCACGAGTGGCGTCCCTGGCTCGCCTCGATCACGGTCCATGGGGTGGGGATCAGCGCTAGGTCGATCTCGGGCGACTGGCATGCCTTCATGAGCTCGGGGGCCTTCTCGAGGGGCACCCGCACACCGAGGGCCATCGCCGCGCCCTGCGCGGCGAACCGCCCGTGGAGCATCTCCTCGGCGCGACGGACGGCAAGCTTCTCGCTGGCGAAGATCCCCAGGGCCAGCGCATCGCGGTGCAGCACCTGCGAACGCCACGGATCCTGCTCCATCATCCCGGCCACGAAGGTCGAGCGAGCGCGCTCGAAGAGCTCGAACGCCTCCGGTGCCCGCGCAGGATCGAGCCAGCCCCATTGCTCGGCCTTCTCGAGGAACAGCTTGATGCGGTGGCGCGCGAGTTCCTCGAAGAGCTCGTACGGCTCGGCGCGCTGCTGCAGGAGGCAGGTCTGGAGGGTGAGCGTGCCGGCCCGCCCCGCATCGGCCTCGAGGGCCAACGCCGTCGCCGGGCGCGACTCCTCCGGCTTGCACCGGATGTTCCCCGACTTGAACCCAACCTGCCCGCCGTAGGTGGCGTCCCCGGCCCCCAGCAGATGGGGGCGGACCAGATCCCGCTCCCGGGCCGGCCCGTGCTCGTCGAACGCCAGAAAGCTGAGCATGGGCGGCCGAGTGTAGCGGCGCCCTCGGGCGATCCGGCCGGACGCGGAACTTGCGCGGGCGCGAATACGATCCGCCCATGGATTCCGTGGCATCCCACGAGCACGCCGACGCACTCCTCGAGACGGACCTTGCCCTGCCGGGCCGCCGCCGAGGCAAGGTTCGGGACGTCTACGACCTGCCCTCGGCCGTCGGCGCCGCCCCGCGCATCCTGGTGATCGCGACCGATCGGATCAGCGCCTTCGACGTGGTGATGCCCGACCCGATCCCGGGCAAGGGCCGCCTGCTGACCCAAGTCAGCGCAGGCTGGTTCAGGTTCCTGCGAGGCCTCGGCCTGGTGGCCGACCACATGATCGGCACCGCACTGGACGACGAGCCTGCGCTCGACCCCGTCCAGCGCCGACGGCTCGCCGGCCGGGCCATGATTTGTCGGGCGGCGCGGGTCATCCCCGTCGAGTGCGTGGCACGCGGGTACCTCGCGGGCAGCGCTTGGCAGGAGTATCGCTCGCACGGCACGGCCTGCGGCATCGCCCTGCCGCCGGGGCTGCGCGAGTGCGAGCGACTTCCCCAGCCGATCTTCACTCCCGCGACGAAGGCCGCCGAGGGCCATGACGAGAACATCCCCTTCGAACGCATGGCCACCGACGTCGGCGCGGCCCTGGCCGCACGGCTGCGCGACCTGACGCTCGCGATCTACTCCGCGGCCGCCCGGCATGCGGCGTCGCGAGGCCTGATCCTCGCAGACACCAAGTTCGAGTTCGGGTTCGCGCTCGGTGCCGACGGCCGACCGACGGACGAGCTGCTGCTGATCGACGAGGTACTCACCCCCGACTCGAGTCGCTACTGGCCCGCGGAGGGCTATGAGCCGGGGCACGACCAGCCGAGCTTTGATAAGCAGTACCTGCGCAACTGGCTCCTTCAGGAGGTCCGCGAGGGCCGCTGGGCCAAGGAACCACCCGGGCCACACCGGCCGCCGCGCGTGGTCGAAGAGACGCTCGGGCGCTACCGCGAGGCGGCGCGGCTCTTGGGCTGACGGCGCGACGACCGCGGCCGCGCCGCATGGGTCGCGCCCGTCATCGCAGTGCCGCGTCGACCACGTTGCGCAGCAGCATGGCCACCGTCATCGGCCCGACCCCACCGGGCACCGGCGAGATCCAGCCGGCCACCCGCGACACCTCGGTAAAGTCGACGTCCCCGACCGTCACCTTGGCGCCATCCGGACCGGCGATCCGGTTGATCCCCACGTCCACCACCACCGCACCGGGCTTGATCCACTCGGCCTTGACCAGCTGCGGGACGCCGCACGCGGCGACTACCACGTCGCACTCGCGGGTGAGCCGCGGCAGGTCGGGGGTGAACTTGTTTGTGGAGTGCACCGTGGCGTCCTCGCGCATGAGCAGTACGGCGATCGGCTTGCCGACGATGTTGCTTGCGCCGATCACCGCGCAGCGCTTGCCGCGCAGGTCGATCCCGGTGTGCTCGATCATCTCCAAGGTGGCGAGCGCCGTGCATGGCACCAGGCTCCGCCGTCCGTAGACCACGTTGCCGATGTTCGCGGGGTTCACGCCCTCGACGTCCTTGTCGGGGTCGATCAGCGACTGGATGCGCTCCGCATCGATGCCCTCCGGAAGCGGCATGTGCACCATCAGCGCACGCACGTCGTCGTCGGTGTTGAGCAGCAGGACCCGGCCCGCGATGTCGTCGTACCCCGCGCCCGCGGGAAGTCGGTGCAGCACGTAGCGGATCCCCACCTCCTCGCACGTGCGCGCCTGGTTGGCCGCGTAGATGCCCGCGGCGCGATCGTCGCCCACCAACAGCGCGTCGAGCCGCACGGGGCGGCCGGCGGCCTCGATCCGGCGGCGCAGGTCGTCGCGGACGGCTTCCGAGAGGGCTCGGCCGTCGATGAGGCGGGCCGTGCCCGCGGGGGAAGTTCGGGCGGCGTCCATGAGGCGGGCAGGATAGGGTCGGCCGGCGGGACGGGCAGGCCGAGTGGTATCGTCAAACGCCATGCCGAACCGCATCATCGCCGTCCTGGGCTCGCTCCTGGCCGCCCAGGTCTCCCTCGCGCAGGACTCCATTCCGGCCACGCCGATCCAGCCGGCACCCACGCCGGCGCCGGCGGTCGACGAGTCGCCCCGCCCCGCCCCGATGACGATCGGCAGCCCGGCCCCCACGCCGGAGATCGCGGAGTTCGTCCGCGGCAAGGAGCCGAAGTGGTTCGAGCCGGGCAAGACGTACGTCGTCGAGTTCTGGGCCACGTGGTGCGGCCCCTGCCGCGTCAGCATGCCGCACATCAGCGACCTCGCGGAGAAGTACGGCGACAAGGTGGTGGTGGTCGGCGTGAGCGACGAGAAGCTCGACACGGTGCGCACCTTCCTCGACAAGGATGAGTGGAAGCAGAAGGCCCGCTACACGCTGGCCACCGATCCCGACCGCTCGACGCATCAGCAGTACATGGAGGCCGCCGGCCAGAACGGCATCCCCACCGCGTTCATCGTGAAGGACTCCACCGTCCAGTGGATCGGCCACCCGATGACCATGGATGAACCGCTCGACCGGGTGGTCGCCGGGACGTGGGACCCCACCGAGTTCAAGAAGGAGTTCGACGCCGCCGCCGAGATGGCCCGCAAGCAGATGCAGCAGCGCCGCGCGATGGCCGAGGCACGCAAGAAGGGCGACTGGGGTGCGATCGTCAAGATGATGGACGAGACCATCGCCGCCGCGCCGGAGGGCCAGAAGGCCGGCCTGCGCATGAACAAGTTCATGATGCTCCTGACCGACGCCAAGATGCCTAAGGAGGGCTACGAACTCGGCCGGGAGATCTTCGCCGCATCCAAGGACAACCCGATGATGCTGAACCAGCTGGCCTGGTTCGTGCTCGACGACGGCCGGGTCAAGGATCGCGACATCCCGTTCGCGCTGGAAGTGGCCAAGCAGGCGGTCACCGCCAGCAAGGCCGAGGATGGCGCGATCCTCGACACGCTGGCCCGCGCCTACTGGGAGTCGGGCGACAAGGCCAAGGCCATCGAGTGGCAGAAGAAGGCCGTCGAGTCCGCCGACGAGGAGGCCGCCGAGGAACTGCGCGACACCCTGCGCAAGTACGAGTCCGGCGACGCGCCCACCAAGAAGACGGCGCTCCGGATCGACGACGCACCCGCTGAACCAAAGGGAGACGCGCCCGCTGCGCCGAAGGGTGATGCACCCGCTGCGCCGAAGGGTGATGCGCCCGCGCCACGCGGCCCGCGCGGCCCGCGCGGACCGTCGGCACCGGCCAAGCTGTCCTCCGCCGCCGAGAAGGTGTTCCCGCCGATCAAGCACGAAGGATTCAAGACCACCGACGAACTGCTGGCCTTCCTGCCCACGGCGAGCGCCGATGCCGACGGCACGATGCGGCTCGTGCGTGCGATGCGCACCGGCAGCGACAGTTCTGAGGTCTCGCTGCGGGTGGCCGCGGCCCTGATCGAGGACATGCGTCCGATGGCGGAAGCGTCCGTCGAGAAGTTCGGCAAGGCCGGCTCCTCGCCGATCCCCGTCCCCGGCGCCGGCCTGACGTTCGACCTCACCATGGAGGGCGAAGACGCTGCGGTAGTGACCGCGCGTGACGGCAAGGGCGTGCCCGCCGGCCAGCCCATCGCGCTGGTTCGCGCCGACGAGGCCTGGTGGATCGACTTCGAGAAGGGTGCGGGCATGCGCGCCGGCGAAGGGGCGCAGATGGCCATGATGGCGAACATGATGGGCGACTCCATGCGTGCCGCCATCAAGACCGCCGCGGGCGGTACGGCCAAGCGCGTGCTCGCCGGGGAGTTCAAGTCGGTCGAGGAGGCAAACGCCGCCTTCTCGCAGGCCATGCAGATGGAGATGATGAACATGATGGGCGGCATGGGCGGCCCAGGCTGACCGGGCGGTCCAGGCGCCCCGGCTGGACCCGGCGGTCGCGGCCTGCCCGCGGGCCCCGGAGGTGCAGGAACTCCTCCCGCCGCGCCAAAGCCCTGACGCGGCGCCACGCGTGCACCTGCCCACGGCACTGATGATCCTCGCGATGGCGTCGGCGTTCCTGCCGGCGCCATCGTTGCATGGCGAAGCCGCCGATCCCGTGCTGCCGGGTGACCCGGCGCCTCGCCACCCGCATGGACTCGGGGAGTGTGTGCACGGGGCAAAGCCCACGCCATCGGCCCCTGGCCGAACGGACGTCCTGGCCTTCCTGGATACGTGGTGCCTTGGCTCGCGCGAAGCGTTGCCGACACTCTCCCGAACCGCCGACGCGTTCGAAGGACGGATTCAGGTCGTCGCCATGTTCGCCGAGAGCATTGCCCAGGTGCGCGCATTCCTCTCCGACGACGCGTGGCGCCGGAAGGCCCGCATCTCGGTGGTGGCGGATCCCGAGGGCAACGTCCGCGCGCAGTACCTCGGAACCGATGCACCCCGCCGCGGGCCGACGGTCGTGGTGATCCGCGAGGGACGGATCGAATGGATCGGCAGCCCTGCGCAACTTGAGGATCCGCTCCGGGCGATCGTCCAGGGGACCGGGGATCCGGCGGCCTGGCGACGCGTGGAGATGGACGCCCGGCGTGAGGCCGGTGCCGGGCGCCGCCGCGTCGCGCCCGGCACCGGCGGAGCAACGGAGTGGAATCGCGTGCTCAATGC
Organism: Planctomycetota bacterium; assembly: GCA_046047335.1. Taxonomy (GTDB): domain Bacteria; phylum Planctomycetota; class Phycisphaerae; order Phycisphaerales; family SM1A02; genus UBA966. Next base: position 5,365 of record JBJOIF010000220.1, read on the forward strand.
CCTTGACGACCGGATCTCGGCGGCGACGGCACTCGAGCGAATCCCGTTGCGCGTGCAGCGCGCCGAGGTCCTCCTGCAGGCAGGCCGGGCCGTGGAGGGGTACCGCGCCATCGAGGCCCTCGCGGGCGAAGCGCCCCGCACTGCCCCGTGGCTGGCCGAGATCATCCTTGCGCAGCCCGACGGCCCCGACCGGCGGCTCGACGTGGCCATCCGCCTGCTGCAGTCCGCGGTGGAGGCGCCCGACGGCGGGCAACCCGGCGCATGGTCGGCACTCGGACGCGCGTGGATGCTGGCGGGCGAGCCGCTGCGTGCCGCGCACGCCACCGATCGCGCGGTGGAGGGGGCGCGGATGCTCGGCCCCGCCGCCGAGGACTGGGTGGCGGAACTCACGCGGGTCCGTGACGCTCAGCGACGCGCCGCGAGTGCCGGACGCCCGGCGACGGGTGCGCCGCCCGCAACCGGCGGCGTCGAGCCCGCCCCGCGCATGGTCGAGTAGCGCGCCGGCGTGCACATCGGCACCGACACCGACGTCGGCTCGCCGAGCACCATCTGCGCCAGCACGTGGCCGGTGACCGGGCCAAGCGTCATGCCCATCATCGCATGGCCCGTGCCCACGAACAGCCCGGGCACGCCGGGCACCGCGCCGATCACCGGCATGCCGTCCGACGTGCATGGGCGGTAGCCCGCCCACTCCGCCACCACGCGCCCGTGGTCGATCCCGCGCAGGTAACGGCGGGCACCGTTGGGGAGCATCTGCAGGCGGTTGCGCATCCACGGCTTGCCGAGTTCCTGGATCTCGAGCGTCCCCGCCAGGCGAAGTTGGTCGCGCATCGGGGTCACCGCAACGAAGGTCTCGTGCAGGACGCAACCGGTGAACGGGAGCTCGGGGATGCCCTCGTACTGCAGGTGGTATCCGCGGGCGCCCTGCATCGGGATGTGGAGCCCCACGTGGCGCGCGAGCGCGTCGGTCCAGGTGCCCGCGGCAATGACCACGGCATCTCCCTCGATGACCTCGCCGCGCGAGGTGTGGATGCCGCAGGCGCGGCCCGCCCGGTCACGCTCGATGCCGGCGGCCTCGCACGACCCGCGGAACTCGACTCCGCGGCGGGCACAGGCCGTCGCCAGCCCCTCCATGAAGTCCCCGGGATGGCAATGCGCGCTGTCCGTGTACCAGACGGCCCCGCTCACCTCGGGCGTGAAGCATGGACTGCGTGCGCGCAGCTCGTCCCCGGTGAGCATGCGGTACGCGTACCCGTGCGGCACGAGCGTGCGCGCCTCCGCCTCCGCCGATGGCAGGTTGGCGGGATCCATCACCACGTCGAGCCAGCCGTCGCGGCGGTAGTCGCAGTCGATGCCCTCGTCGGCGATCATCTCCTCGAACAGGGCGAGGGTCGGGAACCCCATGGCACAGAGTTCCGTCAGGCAACGTTCGAGCCACGCCCCATTGCAGTGGCGGTGGAACGTCCAGAGCCAGCGGATGAGCGAGGGATCCAGTCGCGGGCGGATGAAGAGCGGCGCGTTGCGGTCGAACATCCACTTGAGGCCGCGCCAGCTCGCCCCCGGCCGGGTCAGCGGGTAGTGGCCGATCGACAGGAGCCCGGCGTTGCCGAAGCTGGCCCCGTCGCCGATCTCCTCGCGGTCCACGACCACGCACTCGCGACCCGCGCGGGCGAGGAAGTAGGCGGTGCTCAACCCGACGATGCCGCCACCGATGATGACCGTCCTTGGCCTAGGCATGGCAGCGATCGTAGGCGTAATC
>JBJOIF010000221.1:0-3399 GCA_046047335.1 Planctomycetota bacterium
TCGGGTTGGTGGGACCGAGATCGGAGACCCAGCGCGCCAGGGACATGGCCAGAAGGCTAACCGCACGCGGCCGTCATCCGGCCACGCGTGGGCTCACGCGTGCGGCCAAGCACGGGGTCAACCGCAGGTTCCAGGCGCGCCCACGGCGCGCCGATCAGCCCCACGCGCTCAGCAGGATGCCCAGATCGATGCCGTCGACCACGCCGTCGCCGCTCAGGTCACCGGCTCCGGCCGAGCCCCAGCCGCTCAGCAGAATGCCGAGGTCGATGCCGTCGACGACGCCGTCGCCGTTCAGGTCCGCAGGCACCGGAGGCGTGAGCGCCAGGGTCACCACGTCCATGTCCACCGGGGCGCTCTTGCCGAACATCTCCCAGAGTCCGTACGCCACGTTGCCCGCGTCGTTGGTGCGGTTCTCGTCGCGCAGGAACTCGATGTACTCGCGCGTGGTGGTCTGGTAGTAGAGCACCGCCACGGCCTCCACCGCGCCCGCCGGGATGGCGAAGGCGGTGTCGTCCCAGTACTGGCCGTCCGCATACTCGTAGTTCACGGGTTGGCAGCCGTCCGCCTCGAATGCGGCGTTGGTGAAGCCGCGCGGGGGAATGCGGTTGTCCTTGAACTTGGTGTTGGCGAGCGCCAGGTGGAAGTTCTCGCCGGCGGGAAGGCCCGTGGCCGCGGCCACGGCGGCGTCGATGCCGTGCTTGGCCTCGTACACCTTGGTGGGCAGGCCGGTCAGCACCGCCTCCTCATGGTCGTAGCCGCCGTGTTCGGCGACCACGCCGCCGTTGGCGTCCAGGAAGCGCACGTTCACCCACATGCGTCGCCCCTCGGGGTAGCCGCTGGGCAACTTGTGGCCGCTCTGGTTGATCACCCGCACGCGCAGCGAACCGCCGTCCTGCACCAGCTCCATGTCGCTGGCGTCGCGGAGCATCTGCACGTTGCGTGCCTTGGAGGTCTGGACGCGGTCGGGCGTGAGGCCGACGGCCTCGGCGTCCTTGCCCAGCTGGTGCGCGATGGCGTCGATCACCCAGGTGTTGCTTCCCGCGAACGAGTGCTGCGGCATGTTCGGCCGCTGGAACCACGGTTCGCCGTACTTCGTGAACACGCAGCCACCGCCGACCTGGTCGGGCATGTGGCAGTCCTGGCAGCTCTGCATCGGGCCGTCGAGGGCGCCGCCGAATCGGCCATCGGCAAACTCCACGCCGCCGTCGGCGAACTGGCTGTTCTTCCACTCGCTGTAGGTGCGCTGCTCGGGGAACATGTCCGACGGCATCTGCGTCGGGTGGGGCGAGTTCAGCGTGTTGAGGGCGTACTGCCCGTTGGCATCCTTGGTGAACACGGGGTTCGACACGTCGTGGCAGGTGCCGCAGAACTCGCTCTTGGAGTGGAATGGGCTGGTGATCAGCCACACGCTCTCGCCCCAGTCGGACGTGCCGTGCAGGTTGGCGGGGATGTCGGAGAAGGGCCCGCGGCGCACGTCGCGCGGATCGATCACAAAGCGCGCGTTGCCGTGGCCCTGCGGGATGAGCCCAGCCTTCGCGAGCGGCGAGAGCACCTCGACGTCGGGATCGGGGTCTTGGCCATCAACTGGGTAGCCCACCGCACTGTCGGCGCCGAGCTCGGGGTTCACCACGCGATGGCAGAAGTGGCAGTTGATGCCGTCGAGGTCATCGAAGTTGAGATCCTCGATCTGCGCCGACTCGCTGCGCCCGTTGAGCCACCCGCCGGGGGCGTGGCAGCGAATGCAGAACTCTCCCGACAGGTGGGCGTCCTGGTTGGCGATCGCCACCGTGGCGTGCCAGATGGGGTCGCGGGCCGACTGCGCCATCATGCTGCCGACCCACGTGTCAAACGGCGCGTACTGCTCGCTGTAGTCGGAGTGGCAGAAGGTGCAGTTGATCGAGGGCTGCACCGGCGAGAACTCAACGGGGCTCGTGTTGGGCTGCGTGCCGGGTTGGAAGAAGTCCTGTGCCGTGGTGGGCAACTGCGTCTGCGCCGGTGGATCCCCCATGAATGCGCTCACGCCTCCTGCCAACGTCACGGCCACGCCGGTGGCGACCAAAGCGATCTTCAGGGACGAGCGGCGGCGGGAATGGGTCATGGGCAGGTCTGCGTGGGATATCCGGCGAACAGGGGCTCCGCCGCGGGAGCGGCGTCTCCATCCATACGCCCAATGGTGGGAGGGTGGATCGACCCGGTCAAGCGGGTCCGTGACGGTTCTCGGGCATTTTTGGGTCTCCGGACCAATTGGTCCGAGAACTCATCGCCCCTCGGTGGCCTTCACGCGCAGCAGGAGGCCCGCGGCCTTCACCGTGGCCTCGAAGCGCTCGCCCAGGCCAGCGGCGGTCACGGCGGCGGGTGCCTTGGCCTTCGACAGCGACGTCAAGCTCGGGGAGATCTTGTCGAAGAGCGCGGAACGCGCCTGCGTGGGCACGTTGGCCAACTGGTTGCGGATCATGAGGAGCGTCCGTTGCAGCGCATCGACCATCTTCGGGTCGGAGCCGGAGAGCGTCCGCTCCGCCAGGCTGTTCACCGCGCTCGCCAGACTGGTCGCCAATGGCTCGGCTTGGGCGCCCGACAGGCCCTGCCGTCGCAGCATGGTCACGATGGTCTCGCAGCAATGCGCGGCCACGACCCAATCCTTCTCGCGGGCGACGATCTGCGCCAGTCGCTTGCCCAGCACGTCCAGCTGCGGGGCCGACAGCGTGGCGGCTTCGACCGCCTTGGGCAACTGCGACGACGCGCTGATGCGCAGGGTCGTCGACCGTTCCTTGACGGAATCGGCGTGGTCCATCAGGAAGTCGACGGTCTCGGCGGTGGCCAGCGAGCGCGCCATGATGAACGTGTTTGCGGCGTGCAGCCCGCCGCCGTCGGCGTCGGTGGCGTACTTGCCGAACACCTTCACGAACGCCATGCCCAATTCGCGCTTGTAGGGCGGACGGGCGTTGGGGTTGCTCATCGACCGGTCGAGCTCGCGCCGCATCGCGGTCATGTCCGCGGAATCGGCCGAGGCGAACTTGGCTTCGAGCGCCTCCACGTAGCCCTGTACTTCCTTCTTCTGGGCCGGGCTAAGGGAGGGCTGCGCCGAGAGCGTCTCTGGCGACGGTGGCGTCTGGGCGGCCGCTCCCTGGGTCAGCAGGAGCGACAGGACGGCGCACGGGATCGCGAGGAAGGACTTCATCTTCGGTTCACCAAATCAACCAAACCAACCAATCCAAGGGGAAGGGGGAACGGTACCCCGGCACAGAAACCCGTGTCAACGCTCCGCCGCCACGGTCGATTCGGTGGCCGCCGAGCCCGGGTTTCCGGGTTCGGCGAGCAATTCGCGCAGGCGGCGCATCAAGCGTTCCTCATATGGGACATCGCGGCCGATCGGCGTCCACTCCGTGTTGATGGCGGTCG
>JBJOIF010000222.1:0-11802 GCA_046047335.1 Planctomycetota bacterium
CGACGGCCAGGACAAGTACCTCCTGAACACGGGCAACGACGGCACCGGCCAGCCGAACTTCACGAGCTACACCATTTCCGACAGCCTCGGCGAGTTCGGCAACAGCACCGCGATCGGCGACCTTGACAACGATGGTCGCCCCGACGTGATCATCACCGACGTGGACGCGGACCTTGGGCCGTTCTGCCCGCAGTCGACGGGCGCATCCCACTCGCGACGGACGCACATCTACCGCAACGTCTTCGCCGGGTCTCCCACCAACTTCCTTCGCGAGACCACGCCGCTGCCGATCCCGACGGCCGACCTCGACTGGTGGACCGACGTGGCCATCATCGACATCAACGGCGACGGCTGGCAGGACCTGGTTGCCGGCACCTGCACCGGGATCTCGGTGTTCATCAACGTGCCGCCGATTTCCCTGACGTTCGCCTACCCGGACGGCAAGCCCACGACCGCCGCACCGGGATACGAAACCTCGTTCCGGGTGGCCATCACCGCCGTGGGCGGAGGCGCCGTGGTGCCTGGCACCGCGATGGTGAACTGGTCGGTGAACGGCGGCGCCGCCAATTCGGCGGCGCTGGTCGACCAAGGCTCCGGCACGTGGCGCGCCACCCTGCCCGCGTTCGACTGCGGCGACGCCGTCGGATGGTGGGTCACGGCCCGACTGAGCAACGGCGGAAGCACGGTCTACGCGGATCCCGCGGCGGCCCCCACCGCCCGCAACGGCCTGTCCATCCAGACGGGGTCGGAGACCGCGCTCAGCGACGCCTTCGAGTCGGGCGTGGGCGACTGGACCGTGGTCAACGAAGGTTCGCTGACCTCGGGCGCGTGGCAGCTGGCCACCCCAACCGGCACCACCAGCGGCATCTACGCAGCGGCACCCAGTTCGGACGCCAGCGCTTCGGGTACCCAGGCCTGGGTGACCAGAAACGGCTCCGGCACGGCGAACAGCCTGGACGTCGATGGCGGCACCACGCGGCTTCTCAGCCCCGTCTTCGACCTGTCGGGTGCGGTCGGCGCCACCGTGAACTACGCCCGCTGGTACTTCTGCAGCGACGCGGCGCCCGCAGGCTCCGCGGCGAGCGAGGTCGATCCGTTCGTGATTGAGGCGAGCCACGACGGCGGCACCACCTGGGTGACGCTGGAATCGGTCCGCTCGTACCCCACGCCGAACGCCTGGGTGCGGACCTCGGTCGACCTCGGCGCCGAGTTGCCCGCGCTCACCGACAACGTCCGGTTGCGCTTCTCGATCGGCGACGTGCCCGACAACTCGATCACCGAGGCCGGGCTCGACGACTTCTCGATCCAAGTCACGCTCTGCGACAACCCGTGCTTGGGCGACCTGAATGCCGACGCCTTCGTCGACGGCAGCGACCTCGGCTCCATGCTTGCCCAATGGGGCGGCGACGGCACCGCGGATCTGAGCGAGGATGGCGTGGTCGACGGCGTCGACCTCGGCATCCTGCTCTCGCGATGGGGCAGCTGCCCGTAACGGCTCAGCGATCGCGACGCAACACGATGCGCCCCCGGCCCGCGCCGGGGGCGTGCGTGCTTCTGGCCCCATCGGGCCAGCGCACCTCGATCGACGCCACGTCACCGGGACCGCCCTCGCCCCCAAGCCCAAACCATGCGGAGGGCGGCACCTGCGAGAGGTACGAACGCGTCGGCATGATGCGCCGCCGAAGGATGCGCCCATCGGCACGGGTCACGGCGACCTCCGCGCCGATGGCGGCGCGGTTCCCGGGATGCGTGGCGTCGTCAAGCACCACGTCCAACCATGATGCAGACGCCGCGCCCGGGCGCACGGCCACCACCGGCTGCCCCTCGACGGGCGCGATCACGACGTCGAGCCGGCCATCGGCATCCAGGTCCGCCCAAGCCATGCCCCGCCCGACGGTCGGCGTGGCCAAACCACCCAGCGACTCCGCGGGCCACTCCACGAAGGCACGACCCCGTGCGGACGGGCCCGAGTTGCGGAACGCCTGCGCGCGCTGCATCCACGACTGGCTGGGCTGCACCGTGGCGATCCGGGGCTCGATGTGACCGTTGGCGAGCACGAGGTCCTCGTCGCCATCGCCGTCCAGGTCGATGAATCCCGTGCCGAACGCCAGCGTCCGTCGCGTGGCGGCCGAGATGCCCTCCACAACCGCGTCGTCCGCGAATGGGCCGCGACCGTCCGAGGTGAACAGGCTGGCTGGCTCGTTTGCGAAGTTCCCCACGGCGATCGCCAGCGTGCCTGGACGGATCCATGCGGCGTCGCAGCCCATGGCTCCGGTCGCGCTGCCCGCGCGATCGAACGCCACGCCCATCTCCACGCCGCGCTCGGTGAACCGGCCCCCGCCCTCGTTCACGAAGAGCAGGTTGCGCACGGTGTCGTTGGCCACGAAGAGGTCGAGGTCGCCGTCGGAGTCCGCATCGATCGGCAGCACGGCCAGCGCCTTGCAGATCGGCTCGCCGAGCGCGCTTCGTGCGTCCGCGAGCCCGGCCGCCGACGTGCGGTCGACGAACTTCCCCGTGGGATCCTGGGCCAGCAGCACCAGGTCCGTCCCGGCGAATCCGGTGGGCGCGCCGTACGCTCGTCCGAGCCCGTCGAGGGTGGTGCCCACCGCCCGATCGATGTCGGGCGACCACTCGACGTATCGGCCGAGCACGAGTTCGAGGACCCCGTCGCGGTCGAAGTCGGCGAACGCCGCGGCGGTCGTCCAGCCACCGATCGCGTCAAGACCAGAGGCCTCGGTGGAATCGACCCACCGGGGTGGCGCACCCGCGGGCGCCGGCACGGCGCGATGGAGCCGCACGCCATCCACCCCCGTCGTGACGATCTCGGGTCGGCCATCACCGTCAAGGTCGGCGAGCGCCAGACCCATGGCGGGCCACGGCGACTCAAGCCCCGTGCCTCTGGCGCGCTCGAAGCGCAGCGCGCCACCTGGTGCCGTGCGGTTGAGGAACACCGCCGTGCCCTGCCCCCGCGCGGCGCCGGATGCGTCCGCACCCGACCACCGATCGCCGTCGACGAACAGAAGATCGGGGCGATCGTCGAGGTCGACGTCCCAGATCGCGACCCCACCGCCCATGGTCTCCGGGAGCAGCCATCGCCCGTCCGCCCCCATCGTGCGGCTGAAGTCGATGCCGGCATCACGCGCGGCGTCCACAAACCCGAGCGGCGCCGGAGCCGGATCGGTCGGGCGTTCGGACGGCCCGACGGGCTGGGGAGGCGCCACCGGCGCGGGTGCAGGAGCCGCACAGGTCCGCGACAGGAGGATGGCGACGCCCGCGACCAGCCCCGCCCCAACCAGGGCACCCGCCGAGCCCCGCACGGCGGAGCGAATCACCTCGTCGTCGCCGGCGGGCGGATGGCCGTCGCTCATCGCGCCGCTCCCATGGCGTGCCCCGCCGCCGGGGCTCGCTGCAGGTCGTGGATCGCGCCGGCCTCGGCGGCATGGTCGGCCACCGGATCCGCGGTCCGGGCCGCGCGGACGGCTCGGTCACGGGCGTTGTCGTCCGGGCGATAGCGGTCATGCTTCCCGCGCGCATGGTCGGCCTCCGCGCCACGACCGGCCGCCTCGAGCGCCAGGCTGCGCACCCACCACGACCGTGCGCGCTCACTGTCTTGGGCGAGCGCGCGCTCGGTGAGGTCAAGCGCACGGGCCACGAGCGTCTCCCGCGCGCCGATCTCCCCGTCGGCGCGCAGCTGCCGCGCGCGTTCCAGGCACGCGTTCGCCCACTCCACCAGCAGCCGCTCGTCACGCCCGAAGTCGAGTCCGCGCTCCGCCATGCCCGCATGGCCGCCGGCGGCCGCCCGCGCAAATCCGTCGATCGCGCGATCGAGCTCGCCGCGCTCGCGCTCGACCATCGCACCCCAGTAGTCGATCGCCCACGGTTGTTCGCCCGGATGCCGCGCGGCGCCTTCACGCAGGAACGCGGCGGCGTCCTCCACACGGCCATCGCGAAGCGCCACCCGTGCCCGTCCGATCCAGGTGGCGACGCCGTCGCCCGACGCTGCCGAACGTGCGAACGCCTCGTCTGCCAGTGCCCACTGCCCCTTCCCACCCGCCCGCTCGGCGGTGCGGAAGCGAGCGATCCCCGCGTCCATCCAGCGCTCGGCGTCCGCCACCGGATGCGCCTGGTTGTCCGGACCGCCGCCGAAGGCGACCTGGGCGGTCGCCAAGGTCAGCACCGGCATCGCCCGCGCCGCTCCCGCACCGAGCACGCGGTCCGCGTATCCCTGCGTGAACTTCCGGTATCGCACCGCCACCGACACGGTGATGGGTGCATCGATCACGTCCGGCGTGCGGAACGCGTATCGCGTGAGCTCGGCGCCGCCGGCCGGCACCTGGTGGTCGTACAGCGGCACGAAGATGTCCTGGACGTTGCGACGGTCGATCCTTCGGCCCTCGCGATCGAGCATCCAGACGTTCAGGAACTTGGACCACGGATCCACCCGGCCATCCCCATCGACGGCCCCGGACCGTCCGATGATGCGGTCTCCCATGCGGACCGTCACGTCGATCCACGGCTCGTTGCTGTCGGCCGTCCCCTGCGTGAAGGCGTGGCCCATGCCGGCGAGGGCGCGCACCATCACCTCGAGCAGGTAGTCCGTGGACGGCCGAAGCGGCTCGGCCACCGGGGGAAGCGGCGCGGTCGCGGGCGCATCCGGGGTGCCGCCGGCACGGATCGCGAATACATCCGCCCGCAGGATCCCGGTGCAGAAGTCTCGCTGCTCGGCCGCCGCGGCCTCATGGCCGGGGAGCTTGGCAAGCGCGGGCACCACGACGTTCGCACCCCGGAAGTGGTGATCGCGCAACCGGAGGGCCCCGTCGGGGCCGCGCGGCTTTGCCCCCGCGTCCGCACTCGCGATCGCAGGCATGTGGCAGCCGTTGCAGTCGGCGGCGGCCTCCTCGGGCCAGCGCCACGCCTCGATGCCGCGGCCGCTGCGGCCGCTGCGGCGCCAGTCGTCGTAGTGGTTCTGGCCCGGCAGCCAGCGATAGTCGTTCACTGACTCGGGGATGGACACCTTGTGGCAGGTCGAGCAGAACTCCGCGCCTCGGTGCACCTCGGGCTTGAGCCAGGTGCGGCGATGGAAGGATGGCTTCGCGAACACCAGCTGCCGGTTCACCCATCGCAGGAACGGGTTCTCGCTGAAGGTGAACGGGTACTGCGGGCTCTCCTCGACCACGTAGTCGGCGTTCCCTCGGGTGCTGCCCACCGCGACGATCGAGTGGCACGCCGTGCAGGTGATGCTGGCGGACGCAAGCGGATCCGCGGCCACGTCCATGTCGGGATCGTCGAACCGCGGGTCGTCGAACGCCCCGGACAGGAACGGCACCGGGTCGTGGCACCCCGCGCAGAACCGCGCATCGTGCACCGAGCCGTCGCGCTCGAACGCGTGCCGGCGCGTCTCGCGCACGCTGGCGGCGTAGAGCGGATTGTTGAAGCTGCTCGCCGCGTGCACCGAGTGCGCCCAGCCCCGGTACGCGTCCGGATGGCACTCCATGCAGTACTCGTTCATCATCAGCGAGCGCTCCGGGATGAACGAGCCGTTCGCCGTCCGCGCCAGGCTCGGCTCGAAGTAGGCGGCCCCGTCGGCCGGGCCAGGCCGCGGGCGCGAGGCATGCAAGCGGTGCCACGCGTCGAACGCAACCGTGGCCACGACCGCGGTGGCCACCGTCGCGGCGCCGGTGCGCCACCGGATGCGCCGCCCTGCGAGTCGGTGCATGACGAATCCCCACACGGTCACCACGGGGGCAAGCACGTGCGCCCAGTACGCCATCCCCCGTGCCCCACCCGATGCCGTACCGAGATCGCCGCCGGTCAGCGCTACCCCGGTGCCCAGCGTGACGATGGCCGCGACGAAGGTGACCAATCCCATGCGGACCGCACGGCGGTTGGGATGGCGGCGTGCGCGCCACCAGTGCCACAGGCCGAACACGATCGTCGGCACCACGATCAGCAGCCCGAGCGCGAGGTGCGCCACCAACATCCACAGGTACGCCGGGTCCTGGCGCGGAACGCCGCCGATCCACTCGGACACGGTGACCATGGCCAGGCCGATCGAGTTGAACACGAGGGCCGCGAACAGCGCGAGCACCACCACGAGCAGCACGCGCATGCGGCGAGTCACGGGCGCACCGTGCGAGGGACGCTGGTCCGCGCTCGTCATCGCCACAGTCTAGGGAAGGCGCACCGCCGGACGCGATCAGCGCCCACCGGCCCAGCGCCGGTTGTATTGCCGGTGGAGCGCGTCGCGGCGATCGCTCCCGGTGGATCCGCTGCGCATGGGCAGCGGGTCGAGGGTGGCGCCGGTCCCCGTCAGCATGTCCATGTCCTTGCACCAGCCGTCGACCTCGAGCACCCAGGTCCGATGGAACCCAGGCGCGGGCGGCGCGATGCCGCGCGCATCGAAGCGCAACCGCACTTCCTCACCCGCACCGAAGATGGCCACGGCGTCGTCCGTCGCGGTGAGCAGTTCGGTGCACGGGCCGAACGCGGTGTAGGCGCCGGGCTGCACCCGGCAGTCCCAGAGCGGCACCCGGTGCCCGTAGTCGTACTCGGGCCGTCGCTGCGGCTGGGGGATGCGGCGCGCGAAGCCGGCGTCGGCCACCTCGGCAGCCTGCAGCGCAACCTTGTGTCGCGTTGCCGCCGGGCATGCCTCCACCCACGCCAGCCGCAGTCGATCCACGTACACCTCCATGGTCGTGCGCAACCGCAGCGTGGTGCACCCGGCGGGAATGCGATCGCGATCGATGGGAAGCAGGCATTCGCGCGGCATCCCGGCCGGATACCCAAGCTGGGTCGCCACCGGGATCCACTGCCCCGTCCTTGGGTCAAGCGCCTCGATCGAGGGCGCCTCGTAGGGCGCCTCGGCCTGCCACATCGCGAACCCGGTTGAGGAGTACGGATACTCCACCCACCCATCCATCAGGAGCACCGGCCGGCCCGGGCCATCCGCGATCGGCACGCCAAAGTCCACGGCCAAGATCGCCTCGCCCGCCAAGCGGCCGATGAAGCGGGCGTCCGCCGGCCCCGCATCGACCGCCACCCCATCGCGTTCGCACAGGGCGTCCATCGCGTCCGTCGCCGGGGCATCGCCCACGGTCACGTGTGCCCGCACGGGCAGCGCGCGACGGCGATGGAACCACGCCTCGCCGGTGGGCTGCGGATCGGAGATGCCCATGCGCTCGTCCAGTGCCGGTTCCCATCCGTCCGGAACGTCGTACGCCACCAGTCGTGCCGCATCCAGGTAGCACGCCTCCTCCATCGGCTCGCCCAGACGGATCTCGAACGCACCGTCTCGCGCCGCCAGCACGCGCTCGGGCCCGAGCACCACGCGCTCCCACGGGCGCGACGGGGGATAGACCGGAAGCAGCGCCCCGGCCGGCGTCCGCTCGACCCCCGCGAGGTACCCGATGCCGCCGACACCCAGGCAGTCCGTCACGAAGCCATGCTGTTCGCCGTCCCACGCGAAGATCACGGGGCAGCTCGAGATCTGCCGCTGCGTCTCCGTGATGGTGCGCGTCCCGGCCGCCACGTCGGCCTCGGTCTGGAGCACGCCTTCGGGCCACGTCAGCGTGATGAAGTCGGCGGAGTCGGCCCCGGCAAGCCCGACGAGGACGGGCTCCACGGCCTGCGTGCCGCCCGAGCGCCACGGCACCGCATCCGCCGCGACCCACTCCCCCGAGACCCGCGCGTCGAGTTGCGTGCCGATGCCGCTCGCGTTGCTGCGCATCTGCTGCGATGGATCCACCCGGCCCGCCACCCACGCCGCGAGCATCGGCCACCGACCGGCGCCGGGACCGACGATCCACGCGCCGTCCACGGCGTCTGCGCCAAGCAAGACCACACCACGCGCATCCACGACGGCAGGCACTGCACCGATGGGGACGCCGTCGATCCGTTCGACTTCGCCGCCGTCGGGATCGATCACCCGAAGCCCGCCCGGCCCATCCACCACCGCATGGCGGTGCCCACTGCCGGACAGATCCGCCACCCAGATCCCCGCCGCCTCCGGAGCCTCCGCCGTGCCGCCGGCGGTCCAACGGCCCGAGGCATCGCGGCTCCACGACCGGCATGCACTTCCGCACAAGGCCATGATGGTGGGCGCACCGTCGGACGATCGGCGGAACGCCACCGCCGCGCGAGGGGCGGCGCGTTCGGGGTCATCGAGCCCGTCCATGCGCGACCATGCCCACAGGCGGTCGTTGCGCCAGGCCTGCGCTGGCTCCCCCGACGGCGAGCACAGGAACGCGTCGAGGTCGCCGTCGCGATCGAGGTCGAGCACCGTGGCCCGTGCGGGCGCGACCGCTCCCGTCCATGGCCGGCGCTCCCACGCGATCGGCTGGGCCGCCCCGGCACGACCCAGGTTCCACAGGACCCCGGTCTCCGAGCTCGAGGTGAACAGGACATCGAGATCGCCGTCGTGGTCGAGGTCGGCGAGCAGCACGGGGGCGTCGCCCGGAGCGCCGCCCTCGAGTCCACGGTGCAGGGTCCAGGCACCGTGGCCGGCGCGGGCGCCGTGCGCCCACGAGATGCCCTGGGCGTCGGCCCCCATCGCATCCACCGCCCCATCGTTGTCCAGATCGCCCCACCGCAACGGACCGGGAGGAAGTTCCTCCTCGACCGCGCGCCCGAGCGTCCAGCCCCCGCCCGCGGATGAACTGGCCACGTGACGCACCGGTCGATCGGCGTCACCGCCCGATCGCACCGCGACCACGAGGTCGAGCGTTCCGTCGCGATCGAAGTCCGCGGCCGGCTGGACGTCCACGACGATCGCTCCGGCCGCGACGCCCTCGAGCCGAAGCGGCTCACGCTCGGCGAAGGCCGGCCCCTCCGGAGCACGCACCGGCGCGGGCCCCGAGGGCGGAAGCACCGCGCGCCCGAGGTCGCCCATGCGCGTGTACTTGAACTCCGCGAGGCGGCTGCGCGGATCATCCGCAAGCCGCCGGAACTCGTCGAGCGCAGCGGCCGCCCCCGGTTCGTCCCCGCTCCGCGCCAGCGTCCGCTGCAGGCCGAGCCCCGCGCTCCGCAGCGCCGGATCCAGCTCGGCCGCCCGGCGGTACCGCTTTGCCGCGTCAGCCGTGGATCCCTGGAGTTCCATGCACTGCCCGAGATAGAACTGCGCATACGCATCGTCCGGACGTCGGTCCGCCGCCGCCGCGAACCGCGGCAACGCCCGCGCAGGCTCCCCAAGGTAGAGCAGCGCCAATCCCCGGCAGTGCTCAACGCGCGGATCGTCGGGCCAGCGCTGCGCGACCGCGTCGAGCATCGCGAGCGCACGCCCCTGCGCCCCCTCTTCGGACCGGTTGAGCGCGGCGATCGCCTGGTCGAGCAGTGCCTCCCGGCTATCCGGGGCAATGGCGACCGCTGCAGCGAACGCTTCCTCGGCCCGCGCGAAATCGAACATCCCCATGGCAGCGACGCCTCGCTCGAGGCACCGTCGTGCCTCGGCCGTCAATGGTGCGTCGGCTGTGCGTGGCGGGCGCGCGTCGCCGCACCCAGCGATGGCCAACATCGAGAGCCAGAGCGGGATCCACACGAGGATCGGGACCGCCGCGTGCAGGCACGCGGCCACGCCCGGCCCAAGACCGAACTGCCCGCTCCCGCAACCACGCCCACCGGACGCGGCAACGCTCCCGGCGAGGCGATGCCACCTCGGATTCAGTGCGGGATCTCCTTGACGGCGTTGCGGTTCCAGGCCGGCACGCGCACGACGATGGGCCCGGCACCGTGAATCTCGCACTGGCACGAGAGGCGGCTGGTGCGCTTGATTCCCGGCGCTTCCTCCACCCGGTCCTCCTCGGCCTCGGTGGCCTCGGTCAGGCTGTCCATCCCCTGCTCCACGTACACGTGGCAGGTGCTGCAGGCGCAGACGCCGCCGCAGGCGTGCTCGATGTTGATGCCATGGTCCATGGCCAACTCCAGCAGCGACTCGTGCTCGCCGCCCATCAGCTTCCACTCCGACTGGGCCGTCCCGGTCAAACCCTCCGGGTCCTCCAAGATGAAGGTCACGGGGACGATCGGCGGGCCGTGGTCGTGGTCGGAGCGCTTGAGGTGCATGACGGCCGGATTGTAGGACCGCCGGGCGGCGACGCGCTCAACCGAGTTGCTTGCTCAACCACTCGAAGGACCGTCGGGCCTCGGCTCGGACGTCGCCGTGCGGGCCCTCGAACTCAGAGACCCAGAGCGGATTTGCCTCGGCTTCGAGGATGGCATCGATCTGCTCGCCGAGTGGAAGATTGCCGTCTCCGGTCGCCACGGCGAGCGCCTTGGGACCACCGGGCCACGTGGCCCACGCCGCCGGGTCGTCCGACGGCGTGCGGAAGTCCTTCACGTGGACGGTGACCGCGAACGGGGCGAGCGATGCCGTCGACGCCACCAGGTCCTGGGGCGCCCACAGCAGGTTGCCGACGTCGAGGGTCACGCCGAAGTTGGGGTGCTGCACGTGCTCGACCAGCGCCTGGATCCGCCACGCAGCCGCGAGGAAGTTCCCGTGGTTCTCGATGCTGGTGCGGACCCCGACGGCCGCGCCGGCGGTGGCGATGGTGCGGCACGCCTTGGTCAGCGGCCACAGGGCGGCGTCCCATGCCTCGTCCGAGATGTCGTCGGTGGCCGAGCGCCAGCACGCATCGTGCCGGACCCGATCGACGCCGATCGACGCAGCAGCCTGCACCTGGGCCACCACGGCGCGAACCGCGGCATCGTCGGTGTCGCCGTCGGGGCCAAGCAGGTCGGCGGCCAGCGCGAACCCGACGATGGCCACGTCCGCGGCGTCGGCGGCGTCCGCCAAGCGCGCCGCGAGGTCGGCGTCGAGCGCCGGGCCGAGGGTCCCGCCCGTGGCGATCTCGATGGCATCAGCACCGCACTCCCGCGCGAGCCGGGGCGTGTCCTCGAGGCGGAACTCGCCGCTCTTGACGAGGCGATGGAACGAGTAACTGGAGATCGCGAGGTCGGTCACGCGGCGGAGCCTAGCAGCCTTTGGGGGCCGCGTGGCCCGGATCAGGCACCCGGCAGGCGAATCTGCACGGTTTGCGGAGATTGTGCCGCGGCGTCCCGTGGACCGGCGGCGTCGTCGATGCGGCGGCGCGCACGGATGCGTTCGTTGCCCAGCTGCCCGCAGGCGGCCATCGCGCCACGACCCTTGGTGCCGCGACGCTTGCAGAACTGGCCATTGGCGATGGCGCGGTCGACGAATGCCTTCACCCGGGATTCGTCGGGCGCGGGCCATGGCGAGCCGCGCCGGGGGTTGTACGGGATCACATTCAGCGAGCACCGCAATGGGCGCAGCAGCTCACACACCTCGTCGCAGTGGCCGTCCCCATCGTTGACGCCCGGGATGAGCACGTATTCCACGCAGATTGCCGCGTTCGGACGCTTGGGGAACTCCAGGAGGGCCCGCATCAGGTCGGCGATCGGCTCCGCGCGGTTGATCGGCATGATCTCCGAACGGATCCGGTCGTTCGGCGCATTCAGGCTGACCGCGAGATTCAGGCGATGGAATCCACGCTGGCGGATGAACTCCCCGTACCGACGGATGCCCTCGGTACGCCCCACCGTGCTCACCGTCACGTGCACCGGGGCGATGGCGTAGGCGTTGCGGTCGGTCATGACGCGGATGGCACCGAGCACCTCGTCGAGGTTGTCCATCGGTTCGCCCATCCCCATGAACACGATGTTCTTGATCTCGAATCCGGTGCTGCCCGTGGTCGGGTCCGGGGCAGCGAAGCGGGCCGCGTGCAGCTGCGCCACGATTTCCGCCGAGGAGAGATGGCGCATCAGGCCCATCTGCGCGGTCTCGCAGAAGCGGCA
>JBJOIF010000223.1:0-3325 GCA_046047335.1 Planctomycetota bacterium
GTCTGGCTTGAACTCAGCGTCAACGCAGACGGTGACCTCCAACACGCCGGATGATGGACCACCTTGGCAACCCGGTCGATCCCACTCGTCAAAAATGTGCGACAGGATTTCGGCTTGGCGCTGTACCACGCTCTCGCACGCCCCTTGGACCCCAGACCCTGGAGTGCGGTAGTTGATGACGCCTCGTCCCGTCGCGGTGCCGACGTTGATCCAGATGGTCCTCGGACTGCTTCCGGCCACTGCCGATTTTGGCAAGAAGGCAAATCGGCACAGCAGCCGCCATCCTCGAGCCTGACATCCGCGGCGGATACTCGCCCCGCCGGCAGCAGGCGGACAACCGTATGGCTCCCGCGGTGGCATGGTCATAAGGCTATCAGGGTGTCGGTTGAACGACCGCGCCCACCTCGTCTAGGATCTCCCCGACCTCCGGTGAGTACCACGCCCGATACTCACGCATGAAGTCCTGCAGAACGACGCTCAAGGCGATCTGCTCGCGCACAAAGTTCCGCCAGCGCTGCCAAACGTGGTCAGGGATGTTCTCGCGCTGCAGCGCGGTGTTGTCGCAGTAGTTGGCGATCATCTCGCAGCAGCAAAGCACCTCCACGCGGTGCTCGCCCGCCTCCGCAAGTGGCTTCCGCTCATAGAAGTACGGGTAGAGGTGAGGTCGCTCGGCCATCATCCGGAGGATGTCGTAACTCAGCCCGCAAAGATTGGTGTAAGTGTCGCCTCGGGTCGCGAGTGCCTGCTGTCGGATCTGTCGAATGACGAAGTAAAATCCAACGACGTTGACCACGATTGCAACCACGGTAAGGATGGTGTCGATGGATGCAGTTTCCATGGGGAGAGGCTAGATCCCGTGGATGAGTAAGGCAACCGCAGTCTCAGTGTCCGGACGCCGCTGCCTCGATCCGCGCGATGACCGCCTGCGGATCGCGCATCCACTCCGCGCTCCAGGCCCGCACCGTGCGCCACCCCAAGCCGCGCAGGACGTTCCGTCGCAGCAGTTCGCGGTCGGCGACGGTGGCGCCCGATTGCCAGAACGGGCCGTCGAGCTCCACGCCCACGCACCAGCGCTCGGGCTCTGCCCGGTCGCGGAGCGCCAGGCTGATGCGGTAGCCGCTGGTGCCCACGTGGCGATCCACGGCCCATCCGCGCGCCTCGAGCGCCCGGGCGATCGATTCCTCGATGGCGTCGGGCCGACCGGCATGCTCCTCGGCCGCGTCGGCACGGCGGCCGGGTGACGGACCGCGGCCGCGCGCCTCGGCGCCGCTGCCGACCACCGCCGCACCCGCCGCGAACTCCAGGAAGTCGCGCAGGAGCCTGACGCCGGTGGCGCCGCTGCGCGAGAGGTCAATGTCGCCGGCGCGGATGGTGCTGAAGACGAGCATCTGCTCGCGCGCGCGGGTGATGGCCACGTTCAGCCGGCGCTCGCCCCCGGCGCGGTTCATCGGCCCGAAGTTCATCGCCAGTCTGCCCTCGGCATCGCGGCCGTAGCCGATCGAGAACATCATGGTGGCGCGTTCGTCCCCCTGCACGGCCTCGAGGTTCTTGATCAGCACCGGATCCGCCAAGGTGCCCACCGTCGCGCGGACTGCTGCATCGCCGTCGACCAAGTCGTCGAAGAGGTCCTGGATCAGCGACTGCTGCGCCACGCTGAACGCCACCACGCCCATCGAGCGGTTGGCCACGCATGCGTCCGGCGAGCGCAGGCGGGCGGCCAGTTCGGCGACCACGGCCTTCGCCTCCTCGGGGTTGGTTCTGGTCCGTGATCGGTCGTAGGTGCCCGGGACGTGGCGCAGCGAGACACCGAGCCGAGGGTGGGCGCGGAACGCCGCCGGAAACGTCTGCAGCTTCCCGCCGTAGATGTTGGCGTTGCTGAAGGCAATCAGGCGCTCGTCGCGGCTTCGGTAGTGCCACCGCAGCATGAGCTCCGGGAACCGGCTCGCCACGAACTCATCGAGCACGCTCTCGAGCTCCTCGAAGGCGGGCTCGTCCTCGGCATCGCCGCCAGCGACGGCGCCCGCGGCCGGATCCTCGAGCGCCGCGGCCGAGTCGAAGAAGCTGGTCGGCGGCAACTGGCGCGAGTCGCCGACGACCACCGCGGCCCCCGCGCGCGAAAGTGCGCCGAGCGCATCCGCAAGCGGGACCTGCGATGCCTCGTCGAACACCACCAGGTCGAAGGGCGGCAGCGACGGGTCCAGGTGCATCGCCGCGCTCAGCGGGCTGGCCAGCACCACCGGCTTGACCGCGGCAAGCGCGTGCCCCGTCTGGCGGATCAGCGTGCGGATCGACCGGCGCGGTCGCTGCAGCGCGCGAAGCTCAGCGAGCCGCGAGAGGTGCTCGCCGATGCCCGGCGCGTCCGACGCCTCCAGCGCGGCGAATCGACCGCGCACCGCCGCCGCGGCCCGCCGTGCGACGGCGCCACGCGAGGCATCAAGGGCCTTGGCGTAGGCCTCGGTCATCCGATCGACCACGGCGGCGTCGAAGGTCCGAAGCGGCGTGAGGTTGTTGCGGAGCGATCGAAGCCACGCGTGGAGGATCGCGCGTTCCGCGGATCCCGCGGCGGCATCGGGGGCCACGGCACCCCGCTCGATGGCCGTCACCAGCGGCTCGAGGCCGGCGTCGCGCGCCGCGCGGGCCGCGTCGAGCCAGGCGCTCCACGCGGAGGCGCGGCCGAGTGCCCCGGACCAGCGCACCGCCTGCTCACGGGCCAGGGCGAGCGCCGGTGGGTTGCCCCCATCGAGCAACCGGTCGAGTTCGCGCACCGCGTCGGACAGCACCTGTGCGGGCGAGCCATCGGCGCCCTCGGCCGCGCTGGCGGGGGGTGCGCCCTCGAGCGCGGCCACGGCGCGACGCAGCGCCTCGAGCGACTCGAGGGTGCGCTGCGCGTGCGAGGCGTCGGCGGGATCGCCACCGGTCATCGCCACCATCCGCCGCCGGGCCTCCGGCGCCTCGGCCGCGGCGGCCCGGGACTCGGCGACCAGTGCAAGCAGCGACTCGAGCGACGAACGATCGTGGCGCAGCGGCCGAGGCGCGTGCAGCGCGAAGGCACGGGCGATGCCGCGGCGCGCCCACCAGCCCAACGGCCAGATCCGCGCTCCGCGCGTCCGAAGCTCGGCAAGCAACGGGGCGGGGTCGATCGCCAGGGCGCCATCGTCCAGTCGGCCGTCGGCGTGGAAGGCGTGGCGGGCGCGGTCGTCGCGCACGGCGCGTGCGATGTCGGCGCGGAGCGCGGCGAGCGCTTCCTCCCACGGCGCGCCGCCCTCGGCGGCCCGGAGCATCGATGCCGGTGGGGCTCCGCACTCGCGGGCAGCCCGCGCCGCGC
>JBJOIF010000224.1:0-9151 GCA_046047335.1 Planctomycetota bacterium
GCCCACGGCAAGGCTGGTGACTGGGACTAAGTCGTAACAAGGTAGCCGTAGGGGAACCTGCGGCTGGATCACCTCCTTTCTAAGGGATACCTTAGACCGCTGAAGAGAGCGATCTCTGAAGCGGCCATAAAGTCAACGCAATCTCGTTCTGCTTAGCAGAATAGCTGGCCCGGCAACGGGCAGCGAATGGCGTCCAACTGTTCCTTGACATATCGTCAAGCGCCCCGGTCTCACGGCCGGGGCGCTTGTCATTTTTCCTGCGGATGATGCATTGCCCTTCCAGGCCGGCTGGCGGCAGGCCACGGCGGGCCGATGGCGTTGGCGCGGGCACCAGGCCGGCGCCACAGCGATGACCATGGGGCTCGGTGGGAGCCGAGCCCGGGCCGTGGGTCCGCCCCCCGTTGCGCGGGTTCAGTCGTTGAAGCTGCCGACGTACGGCACCGGGCTGCTCGACGGCATGCTGCCGGCCGAGCCGAACCATGCCCCGTTGCCGATTTCTTCCCGAGTCCACGCTGGCGTCAATCCCCAGTTCACGAGGTCGGGGTTGCCGGCCACCGTCCCGTTGGCGACCAAGCCCCCGCCGTTGGCAAAGTTGCCGCCTTCGCCAATCGGCGGCGGATAGCCCGGCCCGTAGTGATGGGCCACCATGGCGTTGCCGTACGGGTGCACGAACTTCGCCTGCACGTAGCCCGGGGCCGCCACGCCGGGCGCCAAAGGCGGGCCTCCGCCCGCTCCCACGGCGTCCGCGGAAGTCGGGCCGGCCATGTGGAAGTGGTACTCCGGGGCCAGGGCCTGCTGTTCGAGGTCGGCGCGGGACAGTTCGCCGCCCGCGGTGTTGTAGCCCACGCCTGGTGGGACGCCGTTGATGCTGCCGTCGCCGCCGCCAGAGCCTCCGTAGCCGATGCCCCCGCCGGACTGCGCGGGGGACTGCGGCTGCCCACCCGGGCCGCCGTAGCCGAACCCGCCCCCGGCCTGTTGGGCCGCGGTGACCGATCCCGCCGCGACGGCGATGGCGGCGGTGAATCCCAGCCAGGTGGTGACGGGCGAGACGCGGTCCATGCTCCGGTGGTTCATCGACGGATCCTCGTCCCGAAGCGTAGCATCGCGCGCCCGATGCGCATTGCCATGGCCAGCGACCACGCCGGATTCGCCCTCAAGGCGGAACTCCTGCCCTTGGTGCGTGCCTGCGGACACGAGCCGATCGACGTGGGGACGCATGGCCTCGATCCGGTGGACTACCCCGACTACGCCCTGGCGGGCTGCCGCATGGTGGCCGCGGGCCACGCCGAGCGCGCCATCCTCTGCTGCGGCAGCGGAGTGGGGATGTGCGTGGCCGCCAACAAGATCCCGGGGATCCGCGCCGGCAACGTGGCCGACCACTATTCGGCGCACCAGGGTGTGGAACACGATGACATGAACGTGCTGGTGCTCGGCGGGCGGACCACCGGTGCCGCAGTGGCGGCCGAGCTCGTCCGGGCCTTCCTGGCGGCGCACTTCTCCGGCGAGGAGCGCCATCTTCGGCGTTTGGAGAAGGTGCTGGCCATCGAGGCCGATCCGGCCCGAGCCTTGGCGATCCCGGCGGGTGCAGCGGCCCCGGGCCCCCGCTGACCGACCGATTCGCACGACGCCTCGACCACCACCTCCCGCACCCGCTCACGACCAACGACCCCAACGACCCCATCGACCCCTGACGCAAGGAACCCCATGACCCACCGTCGCCCGATCGTCGCTTCCCTCTCGCTCGCCTTGGCCGCCTCGCTGGCCTTCGCCGCCGCCCCCACCCCCATGGACTACGAACAGCTCCCCCCGGAACCCGCCGCCGTGCAGAAGCAGCTGGAGGCCGCCAAGGTCAGTGCCCTGCAGGCCATCGATGCCGCCGAGAAGGCGATGAACGGCACCGCCCTGGCCTCGCGCGCCATCACCGTGGGCGATGCGGTCACCGGGTACGAGGTCATCGTGACCTGCGGCGGACTCCAGAAGAAGGTCTCCGTCGACGCCGCCAGCGGCAAGGTGACCGGCGCCGTGGTCACGCTCCAGGGTGCGGTGGCCAAGGCCTCGGAAGCCGTGAAGGGCGGCGCGGTGAAGGACGTGCAGATGAATCCCGCTGCCGAGCCCCCGACCGTGCTGGTGACGCTCTTCAAGGACGGCAAGCGCCACGACGTGACCGTGAACGCCGTGGATGGCTCCATCATCGGCACCGAGGTGACCGGTCGCTTCCCCGGCGAGGCGTTCGAGGGCGAACTGGTGACGCTCCCGAGCGGCCTGCAGTACGTCGACATCCGTCCCGGCACCGGGGCGCAGCCGGCCGACCGCAACGCGGTGGTGAAGGTGCACTACACGGGCTGGCTGGTCGACGGCAAGAAGTTCGACTCGAGCGTCGATCGCGGCGAGCCGGCGTCGTTCGGCCTCTCGGCGGTGATCCCCGGCTGGACCGAGGGTGTCTCCACCATGAAGCAGGGCGGCAAGCGCAAGTTGGTGGTTCCCTACCAGCTCGCCTACGGCGAGCGCGGCCGCGGCCCCATTCCGCCGAAGGCCACGCTGATCTTCGACGTCGAGCTGCTGGAAGTCCCGAACGCCGCGCAGCCCTGAACCCGGCGCGCGTCACTCCCGCACGGGATCGGCGATGAGCGCCTGCAGGCGCTCGCGCGGGATCGTCGCGAAGGCGCGAGCCAGCGTCGGGTCGAAGTGCGTGCCGGCACAGCGCTCGATCTCGGCGACGACCTCGTCGACGGGGCGCGCCGGCCGGTAGACGCGCGCGCTGGTCATGGCGTCGAAGCAGTCGGCGATGCACACCACGCGGCCGAGCAGCGAGATGGCCTCGCCCGCGAGGCGGTTGGGGTATCCGGACCCGTCCCAGCGCTCGTGGTGCTCGAGCACTCCGGGCAGGACCTCCTGCAGGTGCGGGATGTCCCGCAGGATCCGGTGGCCGATCTCCGGATGCCGGCGGATGAGCTCGAACTCGTCGTCGGTGAGGCGTCCCGGCTTGCAGAGCACCGCCTCGGGTACGCCGATCTTGCCGAGGTCATGGACGATGCCGCACAGGTAGCAGCGCGCGACGAGGTCCTCGGGCAGCCCGGCGGTCTCGGCAAGGAGCCGTGCGAACGCCGCCACGCGGTCCGAGTGGCCGCGCGTGTACGGGTCCTTGGCGTCGATCGCGCTGATCAGGGCGTGCACGGTGCCGGCGAACATCAGTTGCTGCTCGACGGCGAAGCGCTGTTCCATGGCCGTGCGCTCGAGGTTGGCGAGTGCATGGGCTGCCAGCCGGCCGAGGGCCGCCGCGACGCCTGCCACCGTGGACAGCACCGAGGGATCGCGCCGGTGCGCGGTGTCGAGGTAGAGGAACCCGTGCACCGATCCACCGGCGTCGAGCGGCATGCAGACCGCCTGCTCGACCTGCATGCGGTGCAGGCTGGCGCCGAGCGTGGACCCGGAGGCGTCCCGGATGTCGCTGACCATCACTGGGCCGGCCTGCGCCCGCTTGAGCATCGTGCGGCTGTAGCGCGCCGGTGCACCGGATGCGGAGAGGCTCGCCAGGACCTCGGCGCTCCCGTCGTCGAGCGTGCGCAGCACCGCCACGTTCTCGAACTGCGTGGCCTCGGCAACGGCCTCGACGAGGACCTGCCGGAGCGAATGCGCGTCGGCGGCACGATGGATGCGATCGGACGTCCGGACCAGAAGGAGGAGCTGCTCGCGGGCGAAGGTGGCGGGCTCGGCAAGGGTGAGCGCCTCGGTGTCGTGCGCGCCGTCCCCATCGAGCGGCACCACGATTGTGCCGGCGGCACCGAGGCAGACGTAGCGCAGCCGGTAGGGGCCGATGCGGACCAGGTCGCCGTGGCGCAGCGTGAGGCCAGTGCCACCGCGCATCTTGGCGCCGTTGACCCAGGTGCTGCCGGTGCTGGCGGTGCTGATGAGCCGCCATGCACCGTCGTCGCCATGCGGGACCCACTCGAGGATCGCGTGCGTGCGGCTGACCGTGCGCGACTCGTCCGGCAGCACCACCGCCGACTGTGCGGAGCGGCCCGCGGTCAGGGGACCGGGCGGGTCCAGGCGCACGTGCACGTGATGCGTCGGATCGGCGGAGACCAGCCAGTGTTCGGGCATGGGGGCGGGGCCAGCAGGGTCAGGGGTTCCGGAAGACGTCGTCGGCCTGCTTGGCCACGTCCTCCTGGTACTTCTCGTAGGCGCTCTTGGTTCGGAGCGCCGCATCGCGCGCCTTGCCCAGCGCGGACGAACTGCCTCCGGGTGGCGCGTCGGCGACCGCATTGCCCGTGCTCCCGGTGGCGCGCTGCTCGGGCGGCGGCGCCGGTGGCGCGGCGGCGGGGCGCGGGTTCATGGGCTTGCACCCGGCGGCGGCAGCCGCCAGCGCGAGCACGGCGATCCGGGGCGGCGTCTTCATCCGTGGAATGGTACGAGCGGGCGTCCGACGGTTGGCTTATGGGCACCACGGCAAGACGCTGAATCCGGCGGCACCCGGCACGCGATTCCTGACAGGAGAGGACCACCATGAACGACCCCATGCTCCAGGACCGATTCGCCGCCGTCGACCGCCCGACCCCCGGGCCCGTGGACCGCGTGCGCATCGAGCGCGCCGTGCGCGAGATCCTCCTGGCCGTCGGCGAGGATCCGGACCGTGACGGCCTGCGTGATACGCCCCGCCGGGTGGCGAAGGCGTACGCGGAGGTCTTCGGTGGGCTGCGCGAGGATCCATCGATCCATCTCGGCCGCGTATTCGAGCAGTCGGCCGAAGAGCTGGTGACGCTCACCCGCATTCCGTTTCACTCCATGTGTGAGCATCACTTGCTGCCGTTCTTCGGCAAGGCGCACGTGGCGTACCTGCCGCAGGGCGGCCGCGTGGTGGGGCTGAGCAAGCTCGCGCGCACGGTGGAGACGTTCGCGCGCCGACCGCAGCTGCAGGAGCGCCTGACCGAGCAGGTGGCCGACGCGCTCATGGAGCACCTCGAGCCCGCCGGCTGCGTGGTGATGGTGGAGGCCGAGCACCTGTGCATGCGCATGCGGGGCGTGAAGTGCTCCGAGAGCACCATGACCACCTTCGTGCGTCGCGGCGTGTTCCGCGCCGATGCGGCGCGCGGCGATCGTGCGGTGGAACTGGTGCGTTCGCTCGCGCACGCCCCCGCGACGCGCTGACGCGTGCCGCCCCGTGCGGCGTACGATCCCGCCATCATGGATCCCCGGTACCAGCGCCTCGCCGAGCTCCTCGTCCGCCACAGCTGCCGGGTCCAGCCCGGCGAGCACCTCCTGCTCGAGTTGTTCGACGGTCCCGAGGACATGGCGATCGCGCTGGTGGAGGCGGTCCGCGCCGCGGGGGGGCACCCGCACGTGGAGCTGCGGTCGAACCGCGTGATGCGCGCCCTCAACCGGCTTGGTGCCGAGGACGGCCTCCGGACCTGGGGCGAGTGCGACCTGGAGCGGATGCGGCGCATGCAGTGCTACGTGGGCATCCGCGGTGCCCGGAACGTCAGCGAGATGGCCGGGATCCCGGCTGAGCAAATGAAGGCGGTGGGGCGTCTGTACGCCAAGCCCGTGCACTTCGAGCGCCGCGTCAACCACACCAAGTGGGTGGTGCTGCGCTGGCCATCGCCGAGCATGGCGCAGCTGGCGCAGATGCCGACCGAGGACTTCGAGCGCTTCTACTTTGACGTCTGCCTGGTGGACTACGCGAAGATGGACCGCGACGTGCAGCCGCTGCGCGCGCGCATGGACGCCGCGGACCAGGTGCACATTAAGGGGCCGGGCGCGACGGACCTCCGATTCTCGATCAAGGGCATCCCCTCGGTGCCGTGCAGCGGCGACCGCAACATCCCGGACGGCGAGTGCTTCACGGCGCCGGTGCGGGACAGCGTCGAGGGCGTGGTCCAGTACAACACCCCGACCATCTACAACGGCACCACGTTCACCAACGTGGGGCTCGAGTTCAGCAAGGGTCGCATCGTGCGGTGCTGGGCTGACCAGAACCAGCGCGAGCTCGAGGCGATTTTCGACACCGATGAGGGCGCGCGCTACGTGGGCGAGTTCGCGATCGGCTTCAACCCGCTGATCCTCCAGCCGATGAAGGACATCCTCTTCGACGAGAAGATCGCCGGCAGCTTCCACTTCACGCCGGGCCGCTGCTACGAGGAGACGGAGAACGGCAACCGCAGCGAGATCCACTGGGACCTCGTGTGCATCCAGCGTCCCGAGCACGGCGGCGGAACCATCAGCTTCGACGGCGAGGTGATTCGCCGCGACGGCCTGTTCGTGCCCGACGACCTGCGGCCGCTGAATCCTTGATCGCGGCGATCCCTTCGCCCGCGCGCGCGACGCCAGCGGCACCGCGCCCGGCGACCGACATGGAGCCAAGATGACCCAGCCGATCGTTGACCTCCGGTCCGACACCGTGACCCGCCCGACCCCCGCGATGTGGGCCGCCATGCGTGCGGCGGAGCTCGGCGACGACGTGCTCGGCGACGAACCTACGGTGTCCATGCTGGAGCGCGCCGTGGCCGATCGCCTCGGCACCGAGGCCGCGGTGTTCGTGCCCAGCGGGACCATGGCCAACCAGCTGGCGATCCGGGTGGCGTGCGGCGCGGGCGACGAGATCATCGCCCATGAGGAGAGCCACATCATTCACTACGAGACGGGCGCGCCCGCCGCGCTCGCCGGCGCCATGGTGCGCACCGTCCGCGGGCCCGGCGGCCTGTTCGATGCCGAGGACGTCCACCGCGCGGTGCGCACGCGCAACATCCACCACCCGCTGAGCCGGATGTTGGTGGCGGAGAACACGCACAACCGCGGCGGCGGCACCGCCTGGCCGATGGACCGATGGATCCGCGTGGCTGCTGCCGGTCGCGAGCATGGGCTGCACGTGCACGTCGACGGCGCGCGGCTGTTCAACGCGTGCGTCGCCTCCGGGTACGCGCCGGACGCGTTCGCGCGGCACGCCGACTCGGTGAGCGTGTGCTTCTCGAAGGGACTGGGCTGTCCGGTCGGCAGTGCCCTCGCCGGCACCGGCGAATTCATCGAACGGGCGCGGCGGTTCCGCAAGATGTTCGGCGGCGGAATGCGGCAGAGCGGCCTCCTGGCGGCCGCGGCGCTCCACGCGCTCGAGCACCACGTGGCCCGGCTCGCCGATGACCACCGGCACGCGCGCACGCTGGCCGAGGGGCTTGCCGGCATTCCCGGCCTGCAACTCGACCTCGATCCCGATGAGGTGCCGACCAACATGGTGTTCTTCGGGGTGGATCCGTCCCGGGGCACGGCGTCGGACGTGTGCGAACGCATGGCCGCGCTCGGGGTGCGCATGATCGCCCTGGATCCGCAGCGCATCCGCGCGGTCACGCACTTGGACGTCGATGCCGCCGGCATCGCCCGGGCGATCGGCGCGGTGGCCGCGGCCATGCACCGCTGATCGCCCCACCGCCCTGGCCACGCCGCCGGGTCAGCGCATGCCGCGCTCCGGCACCCGGTCCATCACCGAGAGCCAGGCGATCCGGTCGATGCGCCACTCGCCGTTCGGCCCACGGGTGGCCTCGATCCACCAGCGGGTGGGAATCGGCCCATAGCTTGAGGCGGTGGTGGTGCGGCACGCCAGGATCACGGCACCGCGGTCGGGGCCCAGCGTGGCGAAGTCGAGCCGGGCGACGTCGTTGCGCTCGATGCGGTGGCGCCCCTTCAGCATCTCGGCGGTGCCCATGAGCCGGTCCAGACCGTCCGCCGGGGCCTCGGGGCTGCCGTAATGCACCGAGGTCTCCGCGGCGAAGCACGCGCGAAGCGCATCAAGATCGGCCGCCTCGGCTGCCGCGACCAGCGCGCGGACGCGAGCCGCCGCATGCTCGCCGGGCGACGTCCGCCATGCCGCAACCGCCAGCACCAGCGCCGCCCCGAGCAGCACGGCGACGCCGGCCAGGATCGGGCGCACCCGATCGTTGCGCGAGCCCCACCAGGCCAAGGCCGCGGCCACGGCCAACATGGGTAGTGCCAACGACCACGGCGATTCCGCGAGGAATCGATCGAGGAACGGGGAGGTGGGGAGCGTGGGGTCCATGCGCAGGGCGCGCGCCCGCCGGGGCGCGTCCGTAGCCTAGGGGCAATGGCCGCGATCCAGTCCCTCCAGGCCTCGAACGACGGCGTGTCTGCACTGACCGGTGCGTGCGCGGGCGCGCTCGGCGTGCTGGCGGCGGAGGGACCTTCGCTCGCCGCCGCACTGCCAGCACTTGCCGACCCGGAGCGCCGGGCGGGGTTCGTGCTCGCGTGCACCGCCGGGGCACTGCGGCCACTCGCGTCTGCGGGAGTCGCGCCCGACGCGGTGGTGCTCGGCATCGAGGAACCGGACCTCGAGGCGATCTTGGGGCACCTGCCGAGGCGTCTCCTGGAACGCACGACGTTGGTGGCTCCCGCCGTGCTCGAGGGCCCGGTGCTGCGATGGTGGCACGGCCCGTTGCGGCTGACCGGCGAGGGCGGGGGCGACTCGGCGATGTTTGGATCGCTCGGCGCCGGCCGCGCCGAGGAACGCGCGCACCGCCTGCTGCGCCACGTCGGGTGCGACCCGGTGGCGCTTGTGGGGGTCGACCCATTGGGCGTCGATGGCGTGTGGCACGTGCGCGGCACCGCGCTCGACAGCGCATGGAGCGCTCAACTCAACCCGTTCCTCACGCTGGCGACGCTGGAGTGGCGCCTGGGGACGCAGCGTCGCGAGTTCCACGATGCCGCCATGCGGCGCGTGCGCGCGTTCGTCAGCGCCGATCGCGATGCGGGACTTCGCGTCATCGATGCCGGTGCCGGGACGATCCCCGAGGCGATCGAGATGCGTTTGTCGGATGCGCTGCGCCGCCACGGCGGCGTGCGGCGCCCGTTGCCTGCGCCGAGGAGCCGCTCGGTCCCGGCGGTGGCCGTGGAGCAGCCGCCGATCCGGGTGTCGTCGGTGGTGGCGGTGGTGGTGGCGCGTTCGGGCACCGGCGGCACCGGCATCCCGCGCAACCTCGACAGCGAGTTCGGCGGTCGCCCCGTGCTGGCGCGCACCGTGGAGCGCGTGGCCTCCGCCCCGTGCGTGGAGCGCGTGGTGGTGCTTGCCGACGACCGCGCCTCCGCCGAGTCGATCCTGGCACCGTGGCGTTCGGCGGCGCGCGTGCCGGTGGAAGTCGAGCAGGCCACCGCA
>JBJOIF010000225.1:0-4172 GCA_046047335.1 Planctomycetota bacterium
CGGCGCCGGCGCGGCGGTGTTCGTGGCCGATGCGGACCCAACCCGGGGCTGCATCCACCAGACGATGCATGGCGACGGCCGACTGTGGCGGACGCTCTATCACCCCAAGTGCGATCGGGACGTGCCGCCCGGCGACGAGGCGAACCCGATCCGGCTGGGCCACCTGCGCATGCACGGCCGCGAGATCTACAAGTTCGCGGTGACGCGCTTCCAGGAGGCCATCCAGGACGCGCTCGAGCGCACCGGGTTGGCCGTCGGGGACGTCCAGCACTACATCTGCCACCAGTCGAACCAGCGGATCATCGAGAGCGCCGTCGAGAAGCTGGGACTGCCCGCCGACCGCGTCTACGTGAACATCGACCGCTACGGCAACACCAGCGCCGCCAGCATCCCGATCTGCCTGGACGAACTGTTCGAGGCCGGACGCATCGAGTCCGGCAAGCCCATCGTGCTGGTCGCCTTCGGCGCCGGCGTGACCTGGGCATCGTGCGTCTGGAACGCCTGAGCTGCCCCGCCCGGGCAGCGCACCCCGAGGAGACCCGAGCGATGAGCACCCCCACCGTCTTTCTTTGCCCCGGGCAGGGCGCGCAGCAGGTCGGCATGGGCAAGGCCTGGATCGAGGCCAGTCCGGCGGCGGCGGCCATCTTCCGTGCCGCCGACGAACTGACCAGCCTCGGAACGCGCCTCCTGAGCGACCTGTGCCTGGCCGGCCCCCCCGAGGAGCTCAACCGCACGGACATCAGCCAGCCCGCCTTGTTCACCTGCGGCATCGCCTGCCACGCGGCGCTGCTCGAGCGGCACCAGACGGTGGAGACCTTCGCGACCAACGGGCTGTCGCTCGGCGAGTACACGGCGCTCTGCATCGCCGGAGCCTTCGGATTCGAGGACGGCCTTCGCCTGGTGGCCACGCGCGGCCGGCTCATGCAAGAGGCGGCCGAAGCATCGCGTGGGGGCATGGTGGCCCTGATCGGCGCCGACGAGGCGCAGGCGCAGGAGCTCTGCAGCACCGCCGCCGGCGGCGAGGTGCTCGTGCCGGCCAACTTCAACGCCCCGGGGCAGATCGTGGTCTCCGGTTCAGCCGGGGCCTGCGACCGCGCCGTCGAGGTGGCCGGGAAGATGGGCCTCCGGGCCTCGCGACTGGCCGTGGCCGGCGCCTTCCACAGCCCGCTGATGGCTCCCGCTGCCGAGGGAATGGCCCGGGCGCTCGACCACGTGGACCTGCGGCCCCTCACGGTGGACGTGTGGAGCAACGTCACCGGGGCCCGGCATGCGCGGCAGGATCCGGCCACCCTCCGGAAGCTGCTGGTAGAGCAGATCGTCTCCCCGGTACGATGGAGTCAGTCCTGTGCCGACCTCATTGCGGCGGCCACGCAGGCGGGAGGCGCCTCCTTCCACGAACTGGCGCCGAACACCGTCCTCAAGGGACTGATGCGAAGGATCGATCGATCGGTCGAGGTGATCAACCATGACGAACCCCAGAAAGACCCCGTCGCGCAGCCTTCCGCGTGAAGCCTTCCGCGCCCTGGCGCTCGGCCTCGCACTGACCGGCGTCGCCATCGCCCCGCTCACTGGGTGCGGCGTCGAGGAGGAACAGGTGGCCGTGGCCCCGCCGCCGCCGCCGCCACCGCCACCGCCGCCGCCACCGCCGCCGGTCACGTCCGTGGCCGAATTGATGAAGGCCCTCGGCATCAGCTCCAAGATCCGCATGGCCGAGGACAAGGCTCCCGCCACGGAACACGAGCGCGTCGCCGTGCTCAAGTTCTTCGACTGCTTCGCGAAGGCGTCGCCCGACGGGCTCCGCCCGGCGCTCGGCGCCGAGGACACCGCCGTGCTCGACGCCATGGTGCGGGGCAGCACGTTCGCGGCTGCCTGCGAACCGGTCACGCGCATCGACCTGAGCACAGCCGGCCACGAAGGCAAGTCGTGGGTGATGGCGGTCTACCGGGCCGGCGGCAAGGTGCAGGCGCAGCTCTGGACGTTCGACGTCGAGGGCGAAGGCCGCAAGGTCAGCTCGCAGCGCTTCACCAGCTTCGCGCAGCCCGAACTCGTCATGAGCAAGATCAGCGGCTCCAACCTCGTGGCGGACTGGGTCCGACTCATCGAGCGCGAGAAGCAGCTCGCCGACGAGCCCGACCAGCCGCTGAAGCCCACGGCGCGCGTGCAGGAAGTCGAAAAGGACGCGGAAGGCGGCTCCAGCGAGGGCGAGCCATCCGGTCCGATCGGCGCGCCGCCGATGCGCAACAAGCCGCCGCCGGGAGGCATCGAGCCCCCGCGCCACATGCCCGGCAAGTGAACCTACGCGCGTGTTCCATGGGGCGCGGCTAGACTCCGCCCCCCATGGACAAGCGCGTCGCCATCGTCACCGGAGCCAGCCGAGGAATCGGCCGCGGCATCGCCAAGCGCCTCGCCCGCGACGGACGCCACGTGGTGGCCGTCGCGCGCAACGCGGCCCAGCTCGAGTCGCTTGTGTCCGAGATCGCCGCCGACGGCGGCTCGGCCGAGGCACGCACGTGCGACCTGTCCGACGGCGCCGCAGTGCAGAAGCTGGTCGAGGACGTCGCGGAGGCGCATGGCCGCCTCGACATCCTGGTCAACAACGCCGGGATCACGAAGGACGGACTGCTCATGCGTATGTCCGATGCCGACTTCGACGAGGTGCTGAACGTCAACCTGCGGTCCGTGTTCATCGCCTGCCGTGCTGCGGCCCGGCCCATGCTTCGGGGCAAGTTCGGCCGCGTGGTCAACATCGGCAGCGTCAGCGGCGTCGAGGGAAACAAGGGCCAGGCCAACTACGCCGCGGCCAAGGCCGGCGTGATCGGCCTCACCAAGAGCGTGGCCAAGGAGCTCGGGAGCAAGGGCGTGACCGCCAACGTGGTCGCCCCGGGCTTCATCGAGACGGACATGACCGCGTTCCTCGGTCCGGACGACAAGAAGAAGGTCTGTGAGCACATCACCGTGGGCCGCCTGGGCGTCCCCGAGGACATCGCCGCGGCGGTCAGCTACCTGACGGCCGACGACGCCGGGTACATCACTGGGCAGGTCCTGGTGGTGGACGGCGGCCTCCCCATGTGAAGCCCCGGGGTGAACCCCCAGCGCCCAGGACGCCCGTGATTCCCGGACGGCCGCGTGGGCCCGATTCGGATATAGTCTGCCACTTCAAACAGGGACCGGAAACCTCCGGTCGCCGCATCCCTCCCAAGGAGAGAGCCGTGACGAAGGACGAGATCGAACCGCAGGTGATCGCGGTCGTTGCCGAGAAGTTGTCCGCCGACAAGGACAAGATCAACCGCAACACGAACTTCACCAGCGACCTCAACGCCGACAGCCTGGACCTGGTGGAACTGGTGATGGAGCTCGAGGAGCGCTTCGACATCCAGATTCCCGATGACCAGACCTCCAAGATCCTGACCGTCGGCAACGCCGTGGACTTCATCCACGAGCAGGCCGTGGCCAAGGGCCAGAAGTAAGTCGCGGCAGCTGGCCATGCGAGCGAACCTCCTCCGCGAGCCGCCCGCCATGGCCTGTGCCGGACACCGCTGACCAAGACCCGCCCCGGCCCTTGCGGCCGGGGCGTCCCATCTACGCACCGATCATTCCACACTCACCATGCGGACTGTCACCCTTCGTCGCGTCGTCGTGACCGGCCTCGGCGCCGTGACCGACGTCGGCAACACGGTTCCGGAATTCTGGAAGTCGCTCGTCGAGGGCCGATCGGGCATCGGCCCGATCACCCGCTTCGACCCCACCCCGGAATGGAGCGTGACGTTCGCGGGAGAGGTCCGGGATCTTCAGCCCGAGACACGCATTGACCCGAAGGCCATCCAGCGGATGGACCGGTTCTGCGTGTTCGGGCTGTGCGCTGCCGAGGAGGCCGTGGCCGACAGCGGGCTCGACTTCTCCACGGGCGACCCATACCGCTACGGCGTGGCGATCGGCTCGGGAATCGGCGGGATCGACACCATCGAAGTGGGCCTGCGCAAGCTGTTTGATCGCGGCCCGCGCTCGGTCAGCCCATTCGTCGTTCCCCGACTCATGGTCAACGCGCTGGCAGGCAACGTCAGCATCCGGTTCGGGCTGAAGGGTGCCAACATCGCCACCGCCACCGCGTGCGCCACGGGCAGCCATGCCATCGGCGCCGCGTTCCACATGATCCAGCGCGGCGATGCCGACGC
>JBJOIF010000226.1:0-11379 GCA_046047335.1 Planctomycetota bacterium
CTCGAAGTGATTCTCCGCTTCTTGGAAGCGGACCTTCAGTTCCTTGCTCAGGATCCCGGCCACGGTCCGACCGAACCGCGGGTGGGCGTTGATGCCCGTGCCCACCGCCGTGCCGCCGATCGGCAGGTTGGTGGCCAGCACATCCCGCGCGAGCTCCGCGCGCGCCACGGCGTAGGCGACGGCCGCCGCGTAGCCGGAGAACACCTGACCAACGCGGATGGGCGTCGCATCCATCAGGTGGGTGCGGCCGATCTTGACGTGCCGGTCCCACTTGCGCGCCTTGGCGTCGAGCGCGCGGTGCAGCCGCTTGAGCGCGGGCACCAGGTCACGGTCGATCGCCACGGCTCCGGCCACCTGCATCGCGGTGGGGAAGGTGTCGTTGGAGCTCTGCCCGCAGTTCACGTCGTCGTTGGGGTGCAGCGGGTGCTTCGATCCCACGGGCCGGCCATGCATGAGGCTCGCGGTGTTGGCGATCACCTCGTTGACGTTCATGTTGGTGCTCGTTCCCGACCCCGTCTGGAAGACGTCGATCGGGAAGTTGCGCATCAGGTCCTCGCGACGGTCGGCGAAGTCCTCGAGCAGGCGCTCGCACGCCTCGACGGTGGCCTTGGCCTTCGGCTTTGGCAGGGTGCCGAGCGTGGCGTTCGCCATGGCGCAGGCGCGCTTGAGCTCCAGGTAGGCGGCGATCACCGCAGGCGGGAGCGTCCGTCCGCTCACCGGGAAGTTCAGGACCGCGCGCTGCGTGGTCGCGCCGTACAGCACGTCCGCGGGGACGGTCATGCTTCCCATGCTGTCGGTCTCGGTGCGGGTGGCGGCGGCGGGCTTCTTCACGGTGCGGGTTCGCTTGGCCATGGCTGCTCCTGGGGTGCGGGGGGAGGGATGGTAGCCGCGCGCACGGCCGCGGCCTCCGTCCGCAACTGCCGCAGCGCATCGCCGAGCCTCATCGCGAAGTCGTGCATCGAGCCTGCTTCCGCGGACGCGTGGCGCAGGCCGTCCGTGGCGCGCTCCTGGCCCTCGCGGATCCGGTGGCCGCGCTCCGCGATCTGCCGCAGTACCGGCTCCACCTGCGCCATCTGCCCTATGCCCTCCGCCATCGCGCCCTGCAGCCGGGCCGAACGCGCGCTGGCTTCCTCGGCGGCGGAGGCGAACTCGACGGTGGCGCGCAGGCCCTCCTCGACGGCGTCGTGCATGGCGCGGACGTTGCTGCCGATCGACTGGCTGTGCGACGCGGCGTCCTCGGCGAGGCGGCGGATCTCGGCGGCCACCACGGAGAAGCCGCGGCCCGCGTCACCGGCCTGCGCGGCCTCGATCTCGGCGTTCAGGCTGAGGACGCTGGAGCGGTTCGCCACCTGCACCATCGCCTCCAGTGCCTGGTCCACGGTGGCGGCATGGCCGCGCATCGTGGTGAATCGGTCGGCGAGCTCGCGGCCGCGCACGATCACCGCCTGGACTCCCGCGTCGATCTCCGACACCTCGGCGAGCGCGCCGCCGCCGCAGGAGACCGCGGCCGAGGCGCCCGTGGATGCCGACGAAGACTGGTCGACCAGCGCGGTCGACTCGCGCACCGCGTCCTCGCCGGCACGGAGTCCGGCGAGCACCTCGTCGGCGGCCGGCCCGAACTCGCGCAGGCGATCGGCAAGCTCGGCCTCGATGCGCAGGCACGCGGACTCGATCGCTTCCGCGTGGCGCGCCGCCTCTGTGGCGAGCGCGCGCGCACGGGCGGCACTGGACCGCTGCTGCGCGCGCTCGGCCTCGGTGGCCTCGCGGCGCAGGCCGCCCGACCACCAGGCGAACGCCGCGGCCACCGCGAGCGAGGCCAGACCGACCGGAACGGCCACGCCCCACGCCGCGCGGTCGGCCGCCACGCGCAGGCTTGCGGCGTCAAGATCGACGCCCGCCACCAGCCGCACGGATCCATCGGTCGCGAGGGCGGGCGCAAACCCGCTGAAGAAGTTTCCGTACGAGTCTGCGTACTCGAATGCGGTGGGCGCGGTCCAGTCGATGGTTCCGCCGCGGCGGTCGTTCACCGTCATCGGCTCGCCCACCTTGCTCTTGTCCTGCAAAGCCTCCTCGGCATCCACGACGTAGACGACGCCCGACCGCGAGGAGGGATCGAGGGCAAGGGTGAACAGGAAGCGCACCGGGGCGCCGGCGGCACGCCATTGGTCGCGGAGCGCCCGCAGTTCCGCCTCCACCGCCCGGTAGGCCGGGGCGTCATACGTGCCTGCCGCAAGCGCCTGGGCGTTGGCCGCCGCATCCACGACCATGGCCGCGGTGCGTGCGTAGGCGATGGCCTCGCGACCGAGCACCTCGCGGAGCTCCGATTCCGCGGACCGTCGCGCCCCCCAGGCAGAGACCACCGTCACCGCGGCGGCGGCGAGTGCGGCCATGAGCAGGGCGGTCCACCGTGGATGCATGCGGTCATCGTAAGGCGGCGCACGGTGGCGCATAGACTGCCCCGTCCATGGAGGGGCGCGCACCGACGAGCAATCGCACCGAGGCCGAGGAGCTGTTCTTGGCGGCGATCTCCATTCCCGCCGAGGAGCGCGCGGCGTGGTTCGCGGCGCAGTCGGCCGCGCCGGAGGTCCGGCACGAGGCCGAGCGCATGCTGCGGGCGATCGATGCCTCCGGCGAGCGGATCGATGCCGCGCTCGGCGCCATGGCGCGAGACGTGCTGGAATCCACGGCGCAGGGGAGCGCCGGCGCGGGCCGGTACGTGCTCCTGCATGCGCTCGGCGAGGGATCGTTCGGGCAGGTGTTCCTTGGTCGGCAGGAGCAGCCGGTGCGCCGATTGGTGGCGGTGAAGGTGCTGCGCGAGGCACTCGCGTCGCCGTCGGCGGTGGCGCGCTTCCGTGCCGAGCGACAGGTGATGGCGGCCCTGGACCATCCGGGCATCGCGGCCATGCTCGATTCCGGCGAGCTGCCCGATGGTCGGCCGTGGTTCGCGATGCCGTTCGTGGCGGGACTGCCGGTGACGGACTGGGCGCGGGAGCGATCGCTGGACCTCCGTGCCCGCGTGCTGCTCATGGCCTCGGTGTGCGATGCGGTCGAGCACGCCCATCGCCGCGGCGTGATCCACCGTGACCTTAAGCCGGGCAACGTGATCGTCGCCGAGGACGATGCGGGGCACCCCCGCCCGCGCGTCATCGATTTCGGAGTGGCCAAGGCGTTGGACGCCACGTTCGCCGAGCCCGACGCGCGGACCGTGGACGGCGCGATCCTGGGAACCCCCGAGTACATGCCGCCGGAACAGGCCGAAGGGCGCGCGCCGGATACCCGCAACGACGCCTTCGCGGTCGGCGTGATGCTCTACGAACTGGTGGCCGGACGGCTGCCGCGGGACGGTGCGTCCCTCCGTGCCGGAGGCCGGGCGGGCCTGGCTCCCGCCATCCGGCGGATCCGTGCCGCGCCCCCTTCGGAGGTTGCGCCCGGGCAGGGGATCGACGGCGACCTGGATGCGGTCTGCATGAAGGCGATCGATGCCGACCCCGAGGCCCGCTATCAGTCGGTGGCCGAGCTCCGCGCCGACCTCCTGCGTTGGCTCGACGGCGAGGCCACGTCCGCGTCGGCGCCGAGCCGAATTCGCGCGCTCCGTCGGTTCGTGCGCCGGCACCGTGCGTCGACCGCCGCTGCGGCGATTGTCGCGACGGCGTTGGTGGTGGCCACCACGGTCTCGGTGCGGGCGGCGGCGCTCGCCACGGCCGCACGGGACGAGGCCACCGCCGCACGCGCGCAGGCCGAGCGGCGCGCCGAGCAGAACGAGCGCGTGCTCGACTACCTCTCCGGCATGCTTGCCGGTGCCGACCCCACCGCGCAGGAGGGCCGCACCGACGTGACCGTCCGCGAGACGCTCGAGACCGCGGTGCGCGACCTCGACGCCGGCGCACTTCGCGGGGCGCCGGTCGAGGAGGCCGAGACCCGCCAATCGCTCGGCGACGCCTTCGCCGGCATCGGTCGGCCCGACGACGCGGTGGCGCAGTACGAGCGTGCGCTTGGGTTGCTCGATGGGGTTTCGGCCGCGGCCGGCGGCGCGACGGACGATTCCAGCGCGGGCGTGGACCGGCTGGCTGTGGGCCTCGCCACCAAGGCGTCGGCGGTGCTCGCCAACGCGCAGCGGGGCGCCGAGGCGCGCGCGTTCGCCGAGCGGGCGGTGCGGTCGGCGGGCACGGCGGCCGTCCGTGGATTGGCGCTGACGGCGCTCGCCGACGCCCTGCGCATCGAGGGCAAGGACTTGGCTGCCGCCCGCGCCGCCGCCGAGGAATCGGTGGAGATCCTGCGCGGCGAACCCGCCATGCGCGGTGAACTCGCGGCCGCGCTCAACAACCTGGGCATCGTGCTCCAGGACGTCGGCGAGGTGGAGCCCGGCATCGTGGCCCTCGAAGAGGCCGTGGCGATCAACGCCGAGGTGGGTGCCGACCGGACCTACAAGGCGATGTACGAGCTGCACAACCTATCCGCGCTGCAGCGCACCGCCGGCCGCATGCCCGAGGCCGAGCGCCACGCACGCTCGGCGCTGGCCATCGTCGAGCGGCTGGCGGGCAACGACCATCCGCACCGGGCGACGGTGCTCGCCAACCTGGCGCTCGCGCTGCGCGGGCAGCGCCGGCTCGAGGAAGCAGAGGCCGTGCAGCGCGAGGGCCTGGCCACCCTCGAGCGCGCCGGGCTGGGCAGCGGCCCGGATGCGGGGATTGCCTGGCTGAACCTCGCGTCGCTCCTGCGCGACCGCGCGGACATGCCGGGCGCAATCGAGGCGGGCCGGCGCGCGGTGGAGGTGCTCGACGCCATTCCGGGCCAGGATGCGTGGCTGCGGGCTGCAGCCCGCATGTCCTTCGGCCGGGCGCTCTCGGCTGCGGGTCGGCACGCCGAGGCAGAGCCCCCGCTGCGCGAGGCGTGGGAACTGCTCGAACCGATGCCAATCGATGCACGGCGCCGCAGTGCCGGCCTGCTCGCGCTGTTCCAGGCATGCCGGGCGTGGAACGAACAGGATCCAGAGGCCATGCCGGACGACCGCGTCGAGCAACTGCGCTCGGCGGTGCGCGAGTTCGACGCCGCGAATCCGGGCGTGATTCCCGCGGGCTCATGGTGACTGCGGCGCTGCTACCCTGCGCCGACCATGGGAATCATCAAGGAATTCACGGATTTCGCCGTCAAGGGCAACGCACTGGACCTGGCGGTCGGCGTGATCATTGGCGCCGCCTTCGGCAAGGTGGTCAACTCGATCGTCAGCGACCTCTTCATGCCGCCCTTGGGCTGGCTGATCGGCGGCGTGAACTTCACCGAGCTGCAGTGGGTGATTGCGCCCGCCGTCGCCGCCACCGAGACCGCCCCGGCCAAGGCCGCCGTGGCCATCCGCTACGGTGCCTTCATCGACACGGTCGTGCAGTTCCTCATCGTGGCGATCGCGGTCTTCGTTGCCATCAAGGCCATGAACAAGGTGGCGTCGCTGCGCAGCCTCGAGGACCTGAAGCGGATCGCCGAACTCGGCGACAAGAAGTCCTGATCGCGCGGCTCCGCCGCCACGGTCAGCCGACCCGCCAGCTCACGTAACGCAGGTCGAGGTACTCCTCGATCCCGTGGTGCCCGCCTTCGCGGCCGAGCCCGCTGTGCTTGACGCCCCCGAAGGGCGCCTGCGCGGTGGCAGGCAGCGCATCGTTGACGCCGACGATGCCGTACTGCAGCTCCTCCGACATGCGGACGATGCGCGCACCGTCGGCGGTGAAGACGTAGGCGGCGAGGCCGTAGGGCGTGTCGTTGGCCATGCGGAGGGCCTCGTCCTCGGTGGAGAACGCGCAGACTGGCGCCACCGGTCCAAAGGTCTCCTCGCGGAAGCACCGCATCTCGGGCGTGACGCCGGCGAGCACCGTGGGCTGCATGAACCGATCGGCGCAACCGGGAACCCGGGCGCGTGCACCGCCGACGGTGGCGCGCGCGCCGTGCGCCAGGGCGTCGGCCACGTGCTCCTCGGCCTTGCGCAGGCCGATGTCGTCGATGAGGGGACCGATCTGTGTGCCGGCGGCGCGGCCGTCGCCCACATGCAACGCGGCGACGGCCGCGGTCAGGCGTTCCACGAAGGCGTCGTGCACGCCCTCCTGCACCAGGAAGCGGTTGGCGCAGACGCAGGTCTGGCCGGCGTTCCTGAACTTGCTCGCCATGGCCCCGGCCACGGCGGCATCGAGGTCAGCGTCGTCGAACACGATGAAGGGCGCGTGCCCGCCGAGTTCGAGCGAAACGCGCACCACCTGCTCGGCGCTCCGTCGCAGCAGGATGCGGCCGACTTCGGTGCTTCCCGTGAAGCTCACGTGCCGGACGTGCAGGGTGTCGAAGAACGCATCCGCGATCCCCGAGGCGTCGACGCCGGTGACCACGTTGAGTACGCCTGCCGGCAGTTCCGCCTCTGCCGCCAATGCCGCGATCGCCAGCGCCGAGAGCGGCGTCTGCTCCGCGGGCTTCACCACCTGCGTGCAGCCCGCGGCCAGGGCAGGGCCCATCTTGCGCGTGACCATGGCGATCGGGAAATTCCACGGCGTGATCGCCGCCGCGACGCCGCAGGGCCGGCGCAGCACCAGCAAACGCTTGGCAGGGTCCGAGGCAGGGATCGTCTCGCCGTAGACGCGCTTGCCTTCCTCGGCGTACCACTCCAGGAAACTGGCGCCGTAGGCCACCTCGGTGCGCGCCTCGGCGAGCGGCTTGCCGCACTCCTGACTGCAGAGGTCGGCCAACCGATCGGCATCGCGATGCATCAGCTCGGCCAGGCGCCGGAGGTGCTTCGATCGCTCGATGGCGGCTCGCGACTTCCACCCGGGGAACGCGCGCGCCGCGGCGTCGACGGCCGCGCGAGCGTCATCGGCCGCGCCGTCCGCGACCTGCGCGATGGTCGCGTCCGTGGCCGGGTTGCGCACGTCGAATGTTCGCCCCGACCGAGCGGGCACGAAGGCGCCATCGATGAAGCAGTTCGTGTGCATCCGGAGGAGGGTAGTGGGGCTTCCGCCTCACGGCGTGCGGACGCCCGCGGGGCCGTTGGGCTTATGCTTGGGGGAGGTGTCCCGCGGATCCTCCCAGTTCCTTCGGAAGGTCCACGTGCTCGGCACGGGGTCGTTCCTGCCGGGGCCTCCCGTGACGGTCGACGAGATCGACGCGCGCCTCGGCGGGCTCGATGATGCGCCGGAGGCCGTGCGCCGGTTCTCTGCCGGTGCTGGTCGTCGGCTTGCGGAACACGCGGGGGTGAGGCATCGGCACTTCGCGATCGACCCGGCCACCGGCGAGCTGACGCACGACTTCGCGGGACTCGCGCGGGAGGCGTGCGTGCGCGCCCTTGCCCAGTCGGCGGTCGCTCCCGACGAGGTGGACCTCCTGGTGGTGTCGATGCCCGGCGTCGATGACTTCACGCCTCCCACCAGCGCCACCCTGCAGGCCGAGCTCGGCATCGAGCGGTGCGCGGAGATCGCGGTGCACAGCAACTGCTCCGGTGTCGGCAAGGCCGTGCAGATCGCGATGGATGCGATCCGCGTCGGGCGCTGCCGCACCGCGCTCGTCGCCTACAGCCAGCTCTCGAGCATCTTCCTCCGTTCGGCATGGCTCACGCAGCCGGCGATGACCAGGAGCCAGGCGTTGATGCGCTGGATCCTGTCCGATGGGTCGGGCGCGATGGTCCTGCGCGCTGCGGACGATCCGGAGGCGCCCGGGCACGAGCTGGTGGAGGCGCACGCGATGTCGATCGGCGGCACGCTGCCCCCGGCCATGACGTGCGGCCTCGGGGCGCGGTTGATGCGGACGCAGCGCGTGGGCCTTGCCGACCTCGTGGCGCAGGGGCTCCATCACCTCGACCAGGACTTCGGCGCCGTCAGCGAATTCTCCGCGGCGCGCCTCGAGGCGCTGCTCCTCGACTTCGCCAACGTGCTCGACCTGAAGCACGACGACATCCACCATTACGTGTTGTCGATCCCGACCGTGAAGCTCTACGAGGACGCGCGGAAGCGGATCGACTACCTGGATTGGGATCGGTGTCCGTTCCGCTGCGCCACCAGCGGCTACTGCGGCGGCGCGTCGATCCTGGTGCACCTCGACGAGATGGCGCGCGGCGGCGCGCTGCGGCCCGGCGAACTGGCCATGTGCTACTCGGTCGAATCGAGCAAGTGGATGGGCGGCGGGTTCCTGGTGCGGTGGTAGCCGCGGTCGCGCCCGCCCTCGAACGACAACCCCCGCGCCCCCGGACGTCGCCGGGAAACACGGGGGTTTCGCTCAATGGACCTGATCGGGCTCGAACCGACAACCTCTTCCATGCCATGGAAGCGCTCTTCCAATTGAGCTACAGGCCCGCTGTTGGCCGCGGCCGGCCTGGGCCGGTCGCGAGGAAGAACGTCGGACGATACACGGCGCCCCGTGAAGGCACAAGCACCGCGCGCCCGATGGGACGCGCGGTGCGTGGATGAATAACCCGTGGCGGACGCCGGAGCCGGTGGCGTTCGGTCAGCCGGCGCCGTGGATCGCGTTGACGTAGTCGCCCTTCGGACGGATGCCGACCCAGCGGTTCACGGCTTGGCCGTTCTTGAAGAGGATCACGGTCGGGATCGATTGGATGCCGAGCTGCACGGCCACTTCCTGGGCCGAGTCGATGTCAAGCTTGCCGACCTTCGCCTTGCCCTTCACCTCGGTCGCCACCTGGTCGATGGTCGGGCCGAGCATGCGGCACGGGCCGCACCACTCCGCCCAGAAGTCCACGAGCACGGGGACGGCGGAGTCGAGGACCTCGGACTTGAAGTTCGCGCTGGTGATCGTGAGGGTGTCGGCGCCTGCCATGACGGTTGCTCCGTGAAGAAAGGGGGGTGGACGTTGGAGTTGGAGCCGTGCCGGGGCGCTCGCGTTCCCAGATCACGGCCATTCCCGGACCTGCCGGGGTCGGAAATCCTATCCCCGGATGGAAATCGCCGGAGCGCACGAAAGTCGGCCCCGGGACGCGCCGATGCCGTTGGCGCATGGACTTGCGACCCCGCCGCTCCCGTCGCCCCGCGCTCTGGTTGGTGCCGCCCGCCGGCTCCGATGCGGGTCGGCATGCGCTGGCCGGCACCGGATCGCTGCGCGTCGGCCGATGCCCGTCCTCGGACATCGTGCTGGCGCATCCGGCGGTGATCCGCGAGCACGCCGTGCTCGAGTGGATCGAGTCGATCGAGGGTGGCAGTTGGCGCATCGGCGATCGCGGCAGCGCGTCGGGCACGTGGGTGAACGACGTGGCGTTGCCGGCCGGATCGACCCTGCCGCTTCGGCCGGGCGACCGCGTGCGCTTCGGTCCCGTGCGCTTCGACTTGGCCGGCGCCCCAACGGACGAGGCCGCGACCATCGTGCTCGGTGCAGGTGCCTCCGCGCCGGACGACGTCATCACGCCGGTGGCGCCCGCGTCGCTCGAGGCCTCGCACCTCGATGCGGTGCTTGCGGCCGGAGCCGCCATCCACGCCGCCACGGACGAGCGCGGCGTCGCCGAGGCCGCGGTGCAGGCGATCGCCGATGCATCCGGGTTCTCCGACATCGCGTTCCTGCATGCCACTCCCGAGCCCGGGGCTCCTGGCGACGGCGCCCCCGTGGCGTGGCGTACCGCGGCTGGCCACCGACCCGCGGTCGGACGGGCGGTCCTGGTGCGGGCCCGGACCGGCCCGGTGTCGATCATGGCGCCCGCCGACGCCGGGGACATGCGGGGCACGATGA
Organism: Planctomycetota bacterium; assembly: GCA_046047335.1. Lineage (GTDB taxonomy): Bacteria > Planctomycetota > Phycisphaerae > Phycisphaerales > SM1A02 > UBA966. Next base: position 9,697 of record JBJOIF010000226.1, read on the forward strand.
TCCGTCACCGCCTCGCGCGTGTGGTGTGCGTGCCGGTCGCGCTCGGTGACCGTCTGTTCGGGTTCCTGTGGCTCTCCGATGCTGGCCGCCCCCGCGGCGCGACCGAGCCGGTGGCGGCCATGGCGCGGGCGATCGCCTCGACCGCCGCGCTGGCCCTCGCCAACCTCGAGCGCCTGCGCACCACCGAGCGGCTCGAGGCGGAGCACCGGGCGATGTTCGACGGCACCATGCAGGCGCTGATCGCCACGATCGACGCGAAGGACCCGTACACGCGCGGCCACAGCGCACGCGTGGCCGAGTTCGCGCACCTGGTGGCCACGCGCGCCGGCCTCGCCGCTGCCGATTGCGAGCGTGCACGGTTGTGCGGCCTGGTGCACGACATTGGCAAGATCGGCGTGCCCGAGGCCGTGCTGCGCAAGCCGGGCAAGCTGACCGACGCCGAGTTCGCGACCATCGCCGAGCACCCCGTCACGGGCCACGACATCCTCCGGGGCATCCCGCAGATGGCCGATGTGCTGCCGGGCGTGCTGCATCACCACGAGCGCTTCGACGGTCGCGGCTATCCGCACCGGCTCGCGGGCGAGCAGATCCCCATGATCGGCCGGGTGATCGCCGTGGCCGACGCGATCGATGCCATGACCACGTCGCGCACCTACCGATCGGCACGCCCGATGGCCGCCGCTGTGGAGGAAGTGGTGCGCTCCGCGGGTTCGCACTTCGACCCGATGCTCGCGCGCGCCGTGGGTTCGATGGACCTGCGCGAGCTGCAGGCGATCGTCGGGCTGCACGTCTTCGGCCCGGGATTGCCAGGGGGTGCCACGCTCGATGCCGCGTGGGCTGCCGCACGGATGGGCGCGATCCCCGCCGGGGCGGATCAGCCGGGCGCAATGCGGCGCACCGCGTAGGCGCGGCGGCGCTCGCCGAACCGAACGACGAAGATCTCTGCCTCGCCGTCGCCGGAACCGCGCAACATGCGCTGCCACGCGTCGGGGTCGCACGCGCCGCCGCGGGTCCGCACCACCGCGCGTCCGGCACCGCGTGCACGCATCCAGTCCCGGACCGACGCCTCGCGCGCCGGGAGTTCCTCGAGCACCTCGTACGCGGTGAACCATGCGGACGCATCGTCCCGGTCCGAGGGCACGCGATCGGTGGTGAGGATGCCGAGCCCCGGCCAGAGCTCGTCCGCGGCAAGCGCCGGCGCCAGCACGTGCACCAGCCGCGCGCGCTCGAGCGCCGGGTCCGGCACCAGCAGCGCCCGTCGCGCGTGCCCGCCCGCACCGGGGCCTTCCAGCGCCGCGGGTATGCCACAGATCGTTCGATGCAGATCGACGCGCGTGGCGACGTTGGTGCCCGGTGGCGTGGCCAGCTGCCCGGTCCAGAGGACCTGCTGCGCCAGGCGATCGCCGTCGCCGATGAACTCGACCTGATCCGTCGGCAGGCGCTCGTCATCGGCCAGATCCATGCCGGGACCGAGCTTCACCGCGCCGCCGCGCCGGCCATCGAGCATGGCGCGTACCGCGGCGAGCCCGGGCACCAGGTCCGCCAAGCGCCACGCGCGCGCGCCGCGCGCATCGCGGCGCGCGGGATCCACGTGGACGAACGGCGCGTCGCCCGGCTCGAGCACGGCATCCACGCACCGCACCGTGCATCCGGCGTTGCGTGCGGCCATCCACGCGCGCGCCG
>JBJOIF010000227.1:0-2605 GCA_046047335.1 Planctomycetota bacterium
CTGATGCTGATGAACTGTTTCCCGACTCGGATGAGCCGATGCCCGACCTCGCCGCCCTGGTTGAGCGCGCCGGTGGCGCCAAGGGTCTGGCGATGATGCTCCTCAAGCGCGACGGATGATCGGGTTCGTCGCGGCCTCGCGGAGCTCCCTCAGGCCGCCCAGCATCATCCCGACCGCGATCGTCCAGGCCACGGCGCCAAGCGCGAAGTAGCCGAGCATGAAGGGCAGCAGCGCCGGGAGCGGCGAATTCCAGATCGCATGCAGCACCATGACGGCGACGATCGGCGCGAAGCAACGGCGATCCTGCAGCATCTCGAATGCAAATGGCCTGTCGCCCTTCACCCGCCACACCGCCCCGGCGGCGATGGCGGTCCACACGACATGGCCGAACGGCGCCAGCAAGCCTCGGATGGCCAGGTTGTTGAACATGCCCGAGTCGCCCTCGGTGAAAAGGTATTTCATGGCGTAACCGGCTGACTCGAACGCAGCGAAGCCGGCACCCACCGCTGCACCCAGGCACATGCCGTTGAGCGTCCATCGATACCGCGGGAGTGAGCCGATCAGGATGACGGCGAGCAGCTTGGCAGGCTCCTCGATCAAACCGGCGAGTGGAGCGCCGATCCGTTCGCCGAGACTCGCTGTCATGTTGAACAGGACGAGCGACAGCAGGATCCCGAGCACCCCGCCCCAGACGAAGAGCCGCAGCGCGGCAAAGAGCGAGATGTTCTTGGGCGCGTTGCACTCAAAGAGGAACACCGCTGCCCCAAGGGGAGCGGTGAACGAGCCAAGCAGGATGATCCCGGGGATGAGGTTGGGCTCCTCCCACTGCTTCCAACCGAACCACAGGGCGATGAAGGCAAGCCCGAGGAACGACAGCAGTCGCGTGAACACCCAGGGCGCGGGCAAGGTGGTCGACACGGTGGCCAGGTCGGGCGTGGTTGCAGACAAGCCGACGGCAAACACGGCTTCCGTCTCATCCGGGCTGTGGCGTCGTCCGACCTCGCGGAAGAGTCCCCTCACGTGCGCATGGTCGACCGTCTCGGTGTCGGTGAGCTCCGCTACTCGCCGCGAGACGCGGCTGATGAGGGGCTGTTCCGGTGCCGGCGGCGGCACAAGGCCCGGAATGGAGCCGGCGGGCGCCCACTGGGTCATGCCGGTCCTCCACACCGGTGTGGCGGCCGTCACGACGCCTCGCGATACGAGATCGGCGAGCTGCTCGCCCGTCACCGGACCGATGCGCTGGGTTCCTGCGGCGTAGTACCACTGCACGGTCATGACCTCCCCAACAGGTTTTCGATGATCCAGACGCCCACGATGAGCGTGCCGATCAGTTGGACGGGCGTGATGAAGATGAGCACGCGCTGGCCAGCCGAGCGCAGGTGATGGCTGATCGCATAGGCGAGCACCGTCGACATGATGACGCCGTAGGTGAGCGTCAGCAGCATCGCCACATTCGCTTCATCGGCGGTCCGCGTGACGCGTTCACGGAACACGAAGATCGCTGCGGTGATGCACACATTGATCGGCAGCAGGGTGAGAGCCGCCGCCACGGTGTCGAGCCCCATGCGGGCCCGCCCTGCATGGGAGAAGAAGAGCCGTGTGACGACGTTGGCCAGCGTCATGGCGGCAAGGAAGCTCATCATGCCGACCAGCCCCTTGTAGAACAGGTCGCCCACGCTGGCATCCAGCGTGTACCGCACGTAGTCGGGAATGGCCAGCCAGCACGACACGAGCACCATCGCGGAGGAGCCGAGATGGAGCAGGCAGCCGGCCATGAACATGGCGGCTTCGGAGTGCGACGCGGTGAGCCGGTCCACGGTGCCGAAGGGGTCCACGAACGCCCGTGGCATCAGTGCCATGACTGCGCCAAACGGGGTGGAGCCGCGGAGCGCGGGTGGCGCATCCGCCGCGGTGAACGGCAATGGAGGTGGGACCGAGGGGATTGGCGGTGGCGCGACTGCCCCCGGTACCGCCGTCGAATGATGAGGAGTCGTTGGCGCCGGGAACTTGAGGCCGGCAATGGTCCCGGCAGCGTGCCAGCGATCCGGCCCACCCAACCGTCGGATCATGCACTCACGCGCGACGCGGCCAGCGGCGACCATCGCCAGCAGTTCCTCGCTGGAATGCGGCCCGGACTCATGCCCCCCGGGATGACGAATCAGGTACTGGTGCATGCGGAAGTGATGGCCCCGAAGACCAGACTAGCTTCTTTTGTCGCGGATCAGGTGGCCCGGGCTGGCGTTTCCTGCTCGTCACGTTCAGACTAACCCGCGGGACGCACCATCGGTACGAACCTGCAGAGCCCGAGGACCTCGGTGGTGAAGGTCCCGCCGCCACGGCGTGTCCAACGTCTCAACTCCTGGGTCTCATCCTCGCGTCCAACGGGTGCAACGAGCACGCCCCCGGGGCCCAACTGATCGAAAAGCGCCGGCGGAACGACTTCCGGGGCGGCTGTCAGCACGATGCCACCGAAGGGTGCTTCCTCGGGCCAGCCTGCCCCGCCGTCCCCGATGCGTGTGATGATCCGGGGTATCGAGAGTCGATCGAGCGTCGCACGTGCCCGCTCCGCGAGCGGAGGCCGAACCTCGATCGACCAGACGGATGC
>JBJOIF010000228.1:0-3458 GCA_046047335.1 Planctomycetota bacterium
CGGGCCAGATGAAGTGGAACGCGTCGTAGTGGCTTGGGCGCAGCAGCGCGTTCATGCCCGCATCGCAGATGGCGAACGTCCGGTCCCCCGAGCGCTTCACGTACTGGACGCGCGTCAGCAGGATGCCCGCGTTGGCCGCAATCGATCGGCCTGGCTCAAGCACCACCCGCATGCCGGTGCGCACAGCGGGCTCGAGCAACGGCACGATCGCGCGGGCGTAGTCGGCGGCGGAGGGGCTCCGTCCCGTCTCGTAGTCGGCCGCGAAGCCGCCACCGACGTCGAGCACGTCGACCGCGAAGCCCTCGGCCAGAAGCGCTTCGCGCAGGGCGAGCGCCTTGCCCACGGCGCGCACGTAGGGCTCGGTATCCGTCACGGGCGAACCGATGTGCAGGTGCAGCCCGGTCAGCCGCGCGTGGGCGTCGCGCCCGTAGGTCCGGAAGAATGCCCGGGCGCGCTCGATGTCCACGCCGAACTTGGTTTCGCGCGTGCCGGTCGTGGTGAAGCGGTGCGTGCGCGGATCGACGTCCGGGTTGATGCGGAGCGCGCACGTGCAGGTTCGCCCTCGTGCCGCGGCGATGCGCGCGATGTTCTCGAATTCCTGCTCGCTCTCCACGTTCAGGAGATGGATCCCGGCATCGAGGGCCGCAGCGATCTCGTCGTCACGCTTGCCCACGCCCGCATAGACGATCCGCTCGGGTGGCGTGCCGGCGGCGAGCGCGCGATGGAGTTCGCCGCCCGACACCACGTCCATGCCGGAGCCGAGGTCCGCAAGAAGCCGGCAGACCGACAGGTTTCCGCAGCTCTTCACCGAGTAGCAGATCAGTGGGTCGACCGCCGCGAACGCCTGCTGGATGCGGCGATAGTGTTCGCGCAGCGTGCCGGCGCTGTACAGGTAGCAGGGCGTGCCGACGCGCTCGGCAACGTCGCGTGCCAGGACGTCCTCGCACCAGAGCGCGCCCTCGCGGTATTCGAAGAGGTCCATGGGTGGGCGAGTGTAGGCACGCGGACGAGCGTGTCGCTGCAGTACCTCAGGCGGCGGCGGTCCGTGCTGGCTCGGGTGCCGGCGTGCGTCGTGCCGGGGTGGCTCGCGTGGATGCCTTCGCCGGACCCGAGGGTGCCGTCCACGACTGCGCGAGCGTGCCGACCACCGCCAGGCCAGCCACGGTGACCAGCCACGCGCGAGCATCGTCCGGAAGCGGGGCGTGGCCATGCATGGCCAGGAGCGGCAGCGTGCCCGCGACCAGCATCCATGCGCCGGCGCAAGAGGTCAGGATCCGCGCCACGATTCCGGTGGCGACCAGTCCAAGGCCGAGCCCAAGGATCGCTCCCGTGCCCGTGCACCCAAGAAGCAGCGTGCGGTAGGCCGGCGCCGTGTCCCGGTAGGCCGAGAGCAGCCGGTGCGATCCGTCGCGGACCACGGCCGCCGCGTGGCGCAGCAGTCGGTCGCCGGCAGGCAGGGCCTGCGTCGCGGCGGCAGCCAGGTGTGCATCGACTCCCGCGGCTGGCTCCGCGCCGTCCGGTGCAGCCAGCACCGAGAGCATGCGCCGTCCCGCGCGCTCGCCGTCGCCCGGGCGCGCCGCCTCCCGCGGGCTGGCCACCAAGGCGTGTCCAAGGTCGCGGGGCGCCGTATCAAGCGAACCACCGGCCATCACGGCGAAGCCGACCAAGGCGCCGACCGCGGCCCCCACGGCGGCTGCGGACAGCGCCACGGTGGGCCGGTACAGGAGCGCGCCCGCCAGAAGTCCAGCCACCGCGCCAACCGCGGCCGCTCCCCACAGCGGAACGCCCGGTGCAAGTTCGCGGGCCACGGCCACCGCCCCGAGGAACCCCACCAGCATCGTGAAGACCACGACGGCGGGCCGCAGGAGCCTGGCACCGTAGAGGAGCATCAGCACGCCCGTGACCATGACGGCGACCAGCGTCGTCCGCGTTCCCGCCGGCACCGCTCCATCCGCCAGCACGGCAACGCCGGAGAGCGTCGCGGGGGCATGGGACAGGAACGGGGCCGACGGCACCATGGTTCCTGTATCGGCTCGCCTAGCCTTCGGGCCGTGAAAGACCCCGCCGCGCCGACCAATCGCCTGGCTTCCTCGAGCAGCCCCTACCTCCTCCAGCACGCCCGAAACCCCGTGGAGTGGTGGCCGTGGGGGGCCGGGGCCATCGCGGAGGCGCGCGGCAGGGGGGTTCCGCTCTTCGTCTCGGTGGGGTACAGCACGTGCTACTGGTGCCACGTGATGGAGCGGGAGAGCTTCGAGGATCCCTCCGCGGCGGCGCTCCTGAACGCGGTAGCGGTGCCCGTCAAGGTCGACCGCGAGCAGCGACCCGACGTGGACGAGCTGCTGATGACGGCGTGCCAGGTGTTCACGCAGCTCACCGAGGGGCGACCGAGCGGCGGATGGCCGCTGAATTGCTTCCTGGATCCTGAATCGCTGGAGCCGTTCTTCTGCGGCACCTACTTCCCGCCCCAGGCGGCGTTCGGTCGAGCGTCGTTCATCGACCTGGTGTCCGCGGTGCGCCAGGCGTGGACGGAGGATCGCCAGGGGATGCGCGACCAGGCGGCCAGAATCGCCACCGTGGTGCGCCGGCAGATGGGTGGGATCGAGGCCGACCGCGTCACCCGCGCGGGTGCGGGCGCGGGGCTTGGCTCAACGGACACGGTGGGCCAAGTGGCCGGCGCGCTGATGCGCCTCCATGACCCGGTCAACGGCGGCTTCGGCGGTGCGCCCAAGTTCCCGACGCCCCCGTACCCCCGGTTCCTGCTCGAGGTGGGCGGGGCCGGTGCCGAGCAGGCGGTGCGCCGCACGCTGGACCGGATGGCCACCGGCGGCATCCACGACCAGGTGGCTGGCGGATTCCATCGGTACGCGGTCGATGCCACGTGGACGGTGCCGCACTTCGAGAAGATGCTCTACGACAACGGGCTGTTGGCATCGCTCTACGCCGACGCGCACCGGCGCTGGGGCGATCCCTTCCACGCGGAGGTCGCGCGCCGCATCTGCGGATGGGCGATCCGGGAGATGGTCGGCGAGGACGGTCGGCTGCTCTCGGCGCAGGATGCCGAGGTGGAGGCGCGCGAAGGGGCGTTCCATGCGTGGACGCCCGCCCAGGCCGAGCGTGCGATGGATGCGGCGGGTCTCGATCGGGTGGACGTGGAGTTCGGCTTGCGGCTGTATGGCTTGGACGGCGCCCCGAACTTCAGCGACCCGCACCATCCCGAGGCGGAGCCGCTGCACGTGCTGCGGCTCGCCGACCGGCCGGACGCGCTCTGCCGCGCGTGGGGCATGACGCCCGGGGAGTTTGCGGCGCGCCGGCACCGCGTGGACGCCGCACTCCTGGCCGCGCGCAACGATCGGCCTCGGCCGCTCACCGACGACAAGACGCTCGCGTGCTGGTCGGGACTGATGGTCGAGGGACTGGCCGACGCCGGCGACGCACTCGCCGAACCGTCGTTCGTCGAG
>JBJOIF010000229.1:0-3107 GCA_046047335.1 Planctomycetota bacterium
CGACAAGAAGTTGGTTGTGCATACGGAAAGGGTATGAGCGGCAACCTCCAGCGTCAACCCGCCGCGCCCCCGCGCTGCCGCCGCTCAATCCTGCAGCTCGACCGTCCAGTACGCCTCGTCGAGGAACGCCTTCCAGCTCTGGTACTTCGGGCTGCCGAGCCGCAGGGTGATCGCCGGGTTGCGGCGTGGCTTCACTGGCTCGCGGATCAGCTTCATGCGCGCCTGCGAGGGCGTGCGTCCGCCTTTGCGCGCGTTGCAACGCACGCAGGCGCACACCAGGTTCGTCCAGCTGTTCTCGCCGCCCTGCACGCGGGGCACCACGTGGTCGAGCGTCAGTTCCTTGGTGGAGAAGTGCTTGCCGCAGTACTGGCAGCGGCTGTGGTCGCGTGCGTAGATGTTTCGACGGTTGAGCTTGACGGGCTCGCGCGGCAGGCGCTCGTACCCAAGCAGGCGGATGATCTTGGGGACCGCCATCACCAGGTTGGGCGTCGTGACCCAGTCGTGCTCGGCGTGCTCGAACGCGCGCTGGAACTCCGCGGCGTCGGCCCAGGAGGTCAACGAGTAACTGACGTAGCTCCCGGCCTCGACGCTGATGACCTCGGCCGACCCCTTGCAGAGCAGGGTGAAGGCCCGGCGCGCGTCCACCACTCGGACCGCGCTGTACAGCTTGTTGAGAACGAGGACGCGAGCATCAAGCACGCTCGCCGCGGTCATCCATGGCCTCCTTGCGCGCCGGATCCTCCGGCGTGCGGGTAATGATACTCCCGCGGGCGCGTGTGTCCGTGGAATCCACCGTGTTCAGGGGGCGTTCACGCGCGGCCGAGCCACGCCAGCGCGCGATCCAGCCCCGCGCCGGGCACGGCGATCGGGGTGTCGTGGGGCAGGTGCTCGGCCAGCAGCGCCCGCGTGCGGTCCCGCGGCAGGACGCCCTCACCCAGGACGCATGGCACGAGCGACTCGGGGTCGGCCGGATCGATGCGAGCGTCCCGCAGGATCAGGACGTCGATCCGCGGCCCGAATGCGGCAAGCAGCGACCGGAGGTGGTCCTCCGCGTCCGGCAGCATCGATGGCTCCAGGAGGGCCGCCGGGTCGAGCGCCAGCCCGAACGGGCGAACGCCCGAGGGCGAGCGCCGGACGGCGTTTGGGTCCTCGCCCGGAATCACGCGCTCGCACCACCACGTGAGCGCGCTCCGGGCGTCGCTGAGGACGTGCCGGGCGTGCGGCACGAGCACCAGCCGCTTGCCGTGGCGGGAGAGCTGCGGTTCGAGGGCATTGCACAGGCCGTCGAGCGCCTGCGGGCCGCGCATCCAGTTGGCGGGCGTGCCTTCGAAGAGCGTGCCGCCCAGCGTTCCGCTCCACGCCATGATCCACGTTCCCGGGAGCTCCGCATCGACGGCCCAGTGGTCGTCCAGCGGATTGCCCCCGACGAACGAGGCCAGGGGTGTGTGCGGCGCGTTCAGGGGCAGCGCCACCAGGTCGCATGCGGGCGCCGCCGGGGCGCCGGCCAGCCGCGCGAGCGTCCGCGCGTCATGGAGCGCGACCAGCGGGTGCGGCACGGCGGTCATTGGAAGCATCGTACGGCGGCACGCCACTAGCATTCCGCGGATGCGAACCTCCACGACGGCCGCGATCCTCCCGCTCGCCCTGCTTGCGGCAGCCCTGTCCGGCTGCGAGCACGCCCAGCCCGTGGGCGATTCGTGGACGAGCACGGGACCGAGGCCCCTCTTCAACGGCAAGGATCTTGACGGTTGGGTGCGCGTCAACTGCTTCGAGGACACGTTCCAGGTTCGCGACGGGATGATCTATTGCACCGGGTCTCCCACCGGCTTCATCCGGACCGCGCAGATGTACGAGGACTTCGTGCTCGAGTTCGACTGGAAGCACGAGAATCCCGCGGGGAACGCCGGGCTCTTTGTGTGGAGCGATCCGGTGCCGAGCCGCGACCAACACATGTTCCCGCGGTCGATTGAGGTGCAGGTCATGCACACGCCCGACGTGAGCGACAAGGAGGGACGGCTCCTCTACACAGGGCACGGCGATGTCTTCAGCATCTGGGGCGCGCGGATGACGCCGCTGCGGCCGCATCCGGCGGGCTGGGAGCGCACGCTGCCCAGCGAGCGCGTGACCAAGGGTGCGGGCGAGTGGAACCACTACAAGGTCACCGGCGAGTCCGGCAACCTCACGGTGGAAGTGAACGGGGTCGAGGTGTCGGGTGCCCGCGCGTGCACCCCGCGCGAGGGCTACATCTGCCTCGAGAGCGAGGGGAGCCCCGTGTGGTTCAGAAACCTCACGATCGAGTCGCGGCGCAGCAAGGGGGGCGTTCCTGCGGCCGAGCGCGCGATGGACGGCACGGGCATGGTGCCGCTGTTCGACGGCCGCACGCTGGCGGGCTGGCGCGAGGAGGACGGCAAGGCGGGGCACTGGTCGTTCCGCGACGGCGTGCTGCGCTACGACGGCAAGGGCGGCTCACTGTGGACGGTCGAGGAGTACGACGACTTCGAGCTGGTGGTCGACTGGCGCTGGACCAAGGAACACCAAGGGCGAATGCTCCGGCCGCACATCGATGCCGACGGCAACGAGGCGCGCAACGCCGACGGGTCGCCGCATGCGGTTGAGGTCGAGGAGCGCGACAGCGGCATCTACCTGCGCGGCAGTCGCAAGGCCCAAGTGAACATCTGGATGTGGCCGTGCGGATCGGGCGAGATCTGGGGGTACCGCACCGACACCGCCATGCCGCTGGACGTGCGCCGCGGCTGCGTGCCGAAGGTGAACGCGGACCGGCCGGTGGGCGAGTGGAACCGGTTCATCATCCAGATGGTCGGGGATCGCGTGACGGTGTTCAACAATGGGCAGAAGGTGATCGACCAGGTGCACCTGCCCGGTGTGCCGGCACGCGGCCCGATCGCGCTGCAGGACCACGGCAATCCGATCGAGTTCCAGAACGTGTTCATCCGTCGGCGTTAAATTCGTCCCGTTCCTCCCGTCCCATTTTCGGGGGCGCGGGGCAGGGGTTTCGCGCGGCGGCCGAGCCCCGTCGGTGCGTACCGTGGCTGGCGGGTGCGCTACTCGCCGTGGAACTCGCACCGGCTCGTGCACGTCTCGTGCAC
>JBJOIF010000230.1:0-5969 GCA_046047335.1 Planctomycetota bacterium
ACGAACCGCCAGCCGCCCCGGTCGAAGGAGTAGTAGGTCCGGTTGATCCCGAACAGATCGCACGCGTAACGCCGGCCCCAGTCCGGCTCGGTGCCGTCGGTGCCGCTGCGCGACCGGTTCCAGCCGAAGATGTCATGGTTGCCCGTGACGTGCATCACTGGCACCGAGCACTCACGGCGCAGCGTGTCCTGGAACGTGCGGCGGAGCAGGTCGGCGCGATCGCGCTTGGCCTCGAACACGTCCATCACCGAGTCGCCGCCAGTGATGATGAGGTCGGGCTTCAGCGACTGGGCGTGCGCGAGCGCCGCGGCCATGCCAGCTTCGGCGCGCCGTTCGGGCTGCACGTGGATGTCGGTCATGTGCACCACGCGGAACGTCTTGGCGGAGTCGGCATCGTCGCGTCCAGCCACCGATGCCCCCACCGACAGGGACCCGATCCCGGCCGCGGCCGAGGCAAGGAAGTGACGCCGGTCGATCACGAGGTTGGACGTGTTGGACATGCCGCGTGTTGTATCCGCTGGCCGGAATCCGCCCCGTGTTGAGCCTGGCGCGCGGACCTGCGATGATCCACCCATGCTCCCGGCAGCCATCGTCGCGTCCTTCCTGCTCTGCGCACCCCCGGTTCCGGGCGCCGCGGCTGCCCCGACGGGCACCACGGTGTTTGTCGCCCGCGAGGTGATCACCATGGATCCGGGTTGGCCGACCGCCACCTGCATCGCGGTGCAGGACGGCCGCATCCTGTCGGTGGGGCGCACGCTCGACGACCTCAAGCCGTGGATGCAGGCCGCATCGGCCGGCACCGTGACCGTCGACGAGACGTTCAAGGACAAGGTCCTGGTGCCCGGGTTCATCGAGGCGCACGGGCATCCGCTGGTCGGAGCCATCGCGCTGGCGCAGCCGTGCCTCTCGAACATCCCGGTTCCCAGTCCGTACGGTCCGGCCTTCCCAGGCGTCAAGGACCTCGATGCGGTCCGCGTCGCCATCCGGTCGCACCTGGACGCCACCGCGGCGGGCGCCGAGCCGGCGCTGTTCTGGGGCTACGACGTGATTGCCATGGGCCAGCACCTCGACGCGGCGTGGCTCGACGCGGTGGAGCCGAATCGCCCGGTGATCGTGTGGGACGCGTCCGAGCACTTCGTCTACGCCAACACCCCGGCCATGCGGCAGCGAGGCGTGACCGACCCGTCCACGCGGATCGTCGGCGTGATGTCCGGTCCGGACGGCAAGCCCAACGGCCAGTTCCTCGGCACCACGGCGGCCACGTGGTTCCTCGCGCCGGTCATCGAGGGCATGCTCACCCCGGAACGGCTTCCGGGAGTCATGCAGTACTTGGTCGACCTGGGGTGGCGAAACGGCGTGACCACCACCAGCGAGATGGCCCTCGGTCAGGTTGCCGGCATCGAGCGCGAGTCCGAGCTGTTCCGCGCGTTCTTCCATGATGTCCGTGTCCCGCTGCGGTGCGTGGCCATCTCGTCGGCCACTGCCGTGCAGACGCCCGATGGCCGCGCCGACCCGGAGCGACTGCGTGCCATCGAGCGGACCAGCGACGACAAGCTCGTGTTCCGGGGCGTCAAGTTCTTCGCCGACGATGCGTTCCTGCCGCTGGGCATGGTCGTGGAGAACCCCGGATACACGGACGGCCGGAAGGGATTGTGGATTACCCCGCCGGACGCCATGGTGGACGCCTATCGCCCGTGGTGGGACGCCGGCTTCCACATCCACACCCACACCAACGGCAATGCAGGCGTGGACGCCGTGGTCCGTGCCCTGCGTGGGCTCCAGGACGCGAAGCCCCGGTTCGACCATCGCTTCACCATCCAGCACTACGGCATGTCGACACCGGAGAACGCGCGCGACCTCGCCACGCTGCAGGGCTTGGCGAGCGTGAATCCGTACTACTTGCACAATCGTGCCGACCTGAACGTGCCGTACCTGGGCACCGATCGGGCGGAGACGTCCGCGCGCCTCGGCACGCTGGTCGCGGCCGGCGTGGTGGCGGCCATGCACACGGACACGCCGGTCTCGCCACCGATCCCGCTGGAGAGCATATGGATCGCGGTCAACCGCATCGGCCGGTTCAGCGGCAAGGTGCTCGGGCCATCGGAGCGGATCACGCCCATGCAGGCGCTGCGCATGGTGACCATCGATGCCGCGTACACGCTGGGCGTGGAGGACAAGGTCGGGAGCATCCGGGCGGGCAAGCTCGCCGACTTCACCGTGCTCGACCGCAGTCCGTTGGAGGTCGATCCCATGGCGATCCGCGACATCCCGGTGTGGGGCATCGTGGTCGGCGGCGTGAAGCACCCGGTCTCGGCGATCGCGCCACGGCCCGCGGCGAAGGCGGCCGCGGCTCAGGCGGTGCCGCGAGCGGTCCGTGCGGCAGACGTGCGCCCGGTCGCCCCGCACGCCGCGCCGCGCGCGTTCGGCGGCAGGTTCGGCGATGCGTCGGCGTTGCAGGACGTCGCGCGCCTCGGCGCGCACCTCGATGGATGCGCGCAGGAATTCTGGCGCTCGCTCGGGCGGGCGCATGGTGCATCGATGGCCGCGGCGATGGGTGGCGAGGGACGCGACGGCGGGTGACGCGCGCGGCGACGGCGGGCCGATCCTCAGGCCTTTCGCGGTACCCGCGACAGGTCGAACTCGGCGGGCGGCGGGCAGTCGGGGTTCAGCCACTGGATGACCGCGGCCCAGCCGGCACTCTCGTCGTCGTGCGGCAGGTAGCCGCGGATCGCGGTGATCGCGTCCCAGCCGTCGTGGAGGTGCGCGGTGAGGACGGGATCCGTCACCTCGGCGCGCTTGACGCGGCCGATGTAGTCGTCCGGCGCGATGGTTCCCGCGACATGGCCGTAGCCGGGCATGCGGCTCCCGCCCACCATCCTCCAGAGCCGCCGCGCACGGACGAGCCCGCGCGTCGCGTCGGTGAGCGCTCGGCCGAGCCCATGGTGCTGGTGGCCGGGGTGCACGAAGAGGTCGGCGCCGTACAGCGTGTGCCCCTGCGGGTCGTGGTCGGCGAAGGTGCCGCCTGCGGTCAACGCATCCCACGAGTCGTCCACGTGGAAGTGCATCATGTTCACCAGGAGCGTGAAGTGCGCGCCCGCCACCGCACGGGATGGCACGTGCTCGATCACGAACTGTCCATCGGGGAACAACGCGTGGTGCTCACGCAGTTCCTGTTCGGTGTAGGGGCGCTCGGTCGGGTAGACGACCGCACAGATCGCCGAGACCTGAGGGTGGTCTTCCTCGCGCATGAGGCGGACGAGGTAGCCGTCGGGGAGATGTCGCTGGGAGGTGTCCACTGGCTCGTTTGGCATGGATTGGGAACTCGCCCCGGAGTCGAAAGGTGAGGGTACGCGCGGCGGGGAGCGCCACACCGGCCGCGGAGCCTTGCTCCGGGTGAATAGTGTCCCGGTTCGGGACAATTCTCGCCGCGAGCAAGGGTCCGGGCGGGCGCTCGCAAGCCCGGGGCGATGCACCCGCCTGCGCGCACCCCGAGTCGCCGGATGTGGCCGCCGAGAATTGCGGATGCCTCCGACCCCCCCGCTCAGCAGTCGAAGCGCATCGCCAGCATCGACATCCACGGCGGGTTCGGGACCTCGAGCTGGAATCCGACGAACTCCTCGATCGGCGCGCCCAGCCGTGCCGCGGCGCGAGACAGGAGCTCGGCGTGGACCGCCGAGTGCTTGCGGAGCGCGGGAGGAAGCGATGGGCGCTCGACCGGAACCGCATCCACCTCGAGCGGCAGCCGCTCCATGCCATGCTCGGCCAGCACGCGTCGATTGAGGTTGGGCGAGCTCACGAGGGCCGCCGACGGGTCGGTCGCCGGCCTCACCGAGCGGTGGAACCACACCTCGGTTGCGGTCCGCTCGGTGGGCGTCGTCATCAGGAAGAGGAGCCGCCACCTCGTGCGCGCCTCCTTCAGGGTGGTGGCGTGCTCCAGGTGCTCCACGAACGCCAGGTCGAGCGGGTCGGTGTTCGCCGGCCCGCGATCGAGGAGCTCGACCATCTGGGTCTCGCCGTCACGGTGCATCCGCAGGCACGATGCGTCCGCTGCCGGCGAGGAGAGTTCGTGCACGAGCGGCGGGATGCCCACGGTGCGGTGCTTCATCGTCGACACGCCGCGGGACGGGTTCGCCTCGTCGTGCGCCTCAAGCGTGTAGTAGATGGGCCATGCCGCGCCGGGGCGGGTGCGGCGGATGCCGTGGATGCTGGTGGCCGTCGCCATCCCCACCGCGCCGTCGGCGCCCGCGGGGCCGATGAGGAACGACGAGAGGTACGTCTTCACGCTGACCCCGTGCAGCACGGCGTTGGCGCGGGTGGCGCTCGCGCGTGCCCTCAGCATGGCAGCGCGCTGCGCCGCGGTGTCCATCGCTCCCGCAGCCGCCGCCCGCAGGGCCGGGAGGGCCGTGGCGCCGGCGGCGAGCTCGCGCTCCATCGCGCGGACCGCCTCGCGCAGCGCCTTCAACGGCTTGTCGGGGCATTCGGCCTCGTGAAGCGCCTTGAGCACCAACGCCCAGCCGCGGGCCTTCGGCAGCGCGCGCATCACCGCCGCGTGGTCTGCGGTGCGCGCGATCGCGTAGACCTGCCAGCCGAGGTGGCGTCGAAGCCCGAGCGCCCGGCCGCACGCGCGCGCGCCGTCGACCGAGGGAAGCACCCGCTCCAGCGCATCCCGCAGCGCACGGTGCAGCTCGAGCGCGGCGGCGGTGATGCGCGCATTGGTGGTTTCGAACGTCGGGGGCCTCGAGGGTGCCATGGGGAGTCCGCAAGGGTAGGGGCGTCCGGTGCGTCTTCGGTGTTCGTCCGTCCAACATCGGGTGTCCGTGGCGGACACCTGATGGTGGACGGAGTGATCCGTTTGCGGCAAGTATGGAGCCTTCCTCCGGGGCCGTCCCTTTCGGACCCCAGGCCCTCCCGTTCAGGCCCTTGCCCATCTCATCCAGGAGTTCCGCTGTGTCTCACGCCCGATCCCCGTCGTTGCTGGCTGTTGCCGCGCTCGCTGCGGCTGCCCTCGTGGCCCCCCGCGCAAGCGGGAGCGTCGCCCTCTTTTCCAACGTCTGGCGCATCGCCGACGAGAGCGGCCTGACCGACAGTTACAGGACGGCCAATATCGACTTCAATGGTGCTGCGCCGTTCATCTCCGCCACGCGGCCGAACGGACAGTCGGACTGGGATCAGACCTTCGGAAGTCGGCTCGCCGAGTACTTGCCTTGGACTGGCTCGTGGGCGACCGGCGCGCAGGTCGACGCCTGGATGGACTCGAACACCAATGGAACGTTCGGCTACAGCTACGTCGACTTCCAGGGGACGACCGTCAACAACACCATCAACTTCGGGCCGTTTTACATCCCCCCGACGCAGAGAACCTACTTTGAGCTCACCCCGGACTCGATCGCGCTCTTCCGGACCATCTTCGCCAACGGCCTTACCGGTACCTTCACCTTCCGCACGACCCAGACGTTGGCGGACTGTGGCTTCAGTACGGCAAGTCTGCGATTCATGATGCCCGGTGCTGCGCCGATCTCAGCCAATCCCGTGACGTCCGGCAACGAGTTCACCATCGACATCTCTTCCGTGCTGATGGCGGGTACCACCCTCCAGATCACGGGAAACACGGAGCTGACGGTTGGTGGAGTCCTTGCGACCACGAACTCGACATTCCCCCAGATCTGCACTGCGAGTAACGGTTCGGCGACGATGTATTCCGCCGTTGTTGTTCCCGCCCCGGGCGCACTCGCGCTGCTCGGTGTGGCCGGCCTGGCGCGCCGTCGCCGCCGGGACTGACGCCCGGCCGTGACCGGCGCGCGCTCGCGCGCCGTTCCATGCATTCCACGAGACGCGTCCGGTTTCCGGGCGCGTTTTGTGCATCCGGCGCCTCACGCCCATCCCGCTGGGCAGCGCGGCCAGCCGAGATCGAGGAATCTCGGAAACTTCGTGAGGGGTTGGGGGGGCATTCCTCGTTCCAGACGGCGGAG
>JBJOIF010000231.1:0-7982 GCA_046047335.1 Planctomycetota bacterium
CCTGGACGCCATGCCTGCGCTGTACGCCAGCAACGACGGCCGCCAGGCGCTGCGCGACTACGTCGGCGCGTGCGCGCGCTGCGTGGCGTGGGGCGGGATCCGGCACCTGCGTTGGTACGCGGGTCTCGTGCGGGATCTCTACGAGGCCGACGCCGGTCGGCCCGAGCGCGAGCTGGCGACCTTCGGCATCCTGCCGCTCGCCGAGGCGATCCTGATTCGCGATGCGCTGTACGTGGCCGCGGTGCAGGCCAGCGTCAGCCAGGCGCGTCGGATCCGCGAGCGCCTGGGGGTGCGCGAGCTCCGTGGCGACCACATGAGCCGGCGCTACCTGAACCGCATCGAGGTGGTGCTCGGTCCCGCGATGTGGCGGCTGGACCTTCGCTCGAGCGACTGGCCGGCCCAGCTGGCGCTGCTGCTCTGGAACGTGGTTCCGAACGAGGTCCGCGGGCAGCCCCACGAGCGCCGGTTCCGCGCGGCGATGCTGGAACTCGTCGAACGCGCCGTTCACCAGCCGGCATACCGGGACGCATCGGCCCGGGCACTGCGGCGCCTGCATGCGCTTGCGGCCGCCCACCGCCTCCGTGAGCTGCCTGTTGCCGAGCTCGAGGCGATGGCCGCCGGCGAGGATCGCTAGGCGCCGGTGCGCATCGATTCGTGCCGCAGCTGGCCGCACGCGGCCTTGATGTCGCGGCCGCGGCTCGCGCGGATGTGCGTGTTCACGCCGGCATCGCGCAGCACGCCCTGGAAGGACAGCACGTCGGCATCCCCCGGCCGGGCGAAGGGCAGGCCGTCCACCTCGTTGTAGCGGATCAGGTTGACGTTGGCGCGGATGGTGCGGGCCACGCGCGCGAGCTCCTCGGCGTGCTCGCGCCGATCGTTGAACCCGCCGAGGAGGATGTACTCGAGCGTGATCTCGCGGCCGGTCTTGCGGAACCACTCCTGGCAGGCGTCGAGGAGCTCGTTGACCGTCGAGTACTCGGCCCAGGGGATGATCCTGCGCCGAAGTTCGTCGTTCGGTGCGTGCAGGCTGAGGGCCAGCGTCACCGGGATCTCGAACGTGCACAGCTTGCGGATGGCCGCCGGCAGGCCGACGGTGCTGATGGTGATCCGTCGCGCGCCGATCGCCAACCCCCATGGCGCATTGAGCGTGCGGATCGCGTCAGTCACGGCCGCGAAGTTCGCGAGCGGCTCGCCCATCCCCATGAACACCACGTTGGTGATGCGACCGACGCCCTCGAGTCGGCCGAGGCGCCAGACCTGCTCGACGATGCGGCCTGCGCTGAGGTTGCCCTCGACGCCGTCGAGGCCGCTGGCGCAGAACCGGCACCCGACCGGGCAGCCCATCTGGCTTGACACGCATGTGGTACGACGGTCGTCCGAGGGGATCATCACGCACTCGGTCTCGCGGCCGGTGGCCACGCCGAGCACGGGCAGCGTCACGCCCGGGGCGGGCCATCCCAGGAGGAGCTTGCGCGTCCCGTCGGTGGCCTCGAGCGTCCGCAGCTCGTCGGCCTGGAGCACGCGCAGTTCGTGGGAGAGCAGGTCGCGGTGCGCGCGCGACAGGTTCGTCATCTGCTGCGGGTCGATCACGCCCTTGGCGTACACCCAGTCGAGCAACTGGCGGGCCGCGAAACCCGGCATGCCGCGGGCGGCGCACCAGGACGCGAGCCCGGCCGCGTCCATCTCGAAGAACCCAGCGCGCGCGTCCGGGCCGCTCACGGGGCGGCGCTCACCGTCAGGTCCACGGTGCGGTGGGCGATGCCGTGCCGGTCGAGCCACGCGCCCATCGCCTGGTCGGCATCCTTGCGCATCACGCGGCGGCCGGTGGGATCGACGCCGCGGCCTCGCATCAGTTCCTTGAGCGTGCCGGGAAGGCCGAACTCGACCTCCTCGTGATAGACGTCGTGCTGCTCGACCTCGCCGCCGTGCTTCTCGATGAGTTCCAGGATCAGTTCCTGCACCAGATCCTCGGGGGCGCTGGCACCCGCCGTGACCAGCACCGTCCCGACGCCCTCGAACCACTCCGGCCGCAGCTCGCTGCGGTCGTCGATGAGGCGCGCCGGGGTCCCCATGTTCATGCTGATCTCGGTGAGGCGCACCGAATTCGAGCTGTTGCGGCTGCCCACCACCAGCACCAGGTCGGCCTTGGGCGCCAGCGCCCGGACCGCGCGCTGGCGGTTGGTGGTGGCGTAGCAGATGTCCTCGCTCGGCGGCTCCTTGATGGCCGGGAACGCGCGCTTGAGTGCCGCGATGATGACGTTGGCGTCGTCGGTGGAGAGCGTGGTCTGCGTCAGGTAGACGAGCTTGCTCTGGTCATGCACGACCAAGTTGGGAATGTCCTCGGGGCTCTCCACGACCTGCGTGCAGTGCGGGGCCTCGCCGCGGGTGCCAATGATCTCCTGGTGGTCGGCGTGGCCGACGAGAAGGATCTGGTACCCGGCCTTGGCGTAGCGGATGGCCTCGTTGTGGACCTTGGTCACCAGCGGGCAGGTGGCGTCCACCGCGGTGAGGTTGCGCTGGCGTGCCTCGGCCCGGAGGGCGGGGCTGACGCCATGCGCACTGAAGACCACGATGTTGCCGTTCGGGACCTCGGAGAGATCCTCGATGAACCGGACGCCGCGGCCGCGGAAGCGTTCCACGACGTGACGGTTGTGGACGATCTCGTGGTAGACGTAGATGGTCTCGCCAGGGCAGATGTCCAGGAGCTGGTCGACCACGTCGATCGCCATGTAGACGCCGGCGCAGAAACCGCGGGGATTCGCGAGGATGAGCTTCATCAGTCGGGAAAGTGTATCGCCGCCGGCGTGCACGCCCCGCCCGTGAACGGCTACAGTCACGCGCCGTGAGCCTGGTGCTTGAGCAACTCCGCGAGTTCGGCCCCGACCGCATCGGGCCGGGGGCCTCCGCCCCCATGTCCGAGCCGGAGGCCCTGCAGTGGTGCGCGCAGCTGGCGTCCAGGCAGTACGAGAACTTCAGCGTGCTGAGCGCGCTCGTTCCCGGGCGTCTGCGCCCCGACTTCGCGGCCGTGTACGCCTTCTGCCGATGGGCGGACGACCTGGGCGACGAGGCCGGCGCCCCGGGCGAGGAGCGCCTTCGACTGCTGGCCTGGTGGCGCCAGGAGCTCGAGGCCTGCTACGCGGGTGCGCCGCGTCACCCGGTCTTCGTGGCACTCCGGCCCACCGTGGTCCGCCACGGGCTGCCGATCGCGCCGTTCGACGACCTGATCCGGGCCTTCGAGCTCGACCAGCGACGGTCGCGCTGGGGCACCTTCGACGAGCTGGTGGGGTACTGCACGCTCAGCGCGGATCCGGTGGGTCGGATCGTGCTCGGGCTGTTCGGTGCGGCCGATCCCGAGCGGCAACGCCTGTCCGACCGCGTGTGCACGGCGCTTCAGGTGGTGAACCACGTGCAGGACGTCCGCCGGGACCTGCTCGAGCGCGATCGCATCTACCTGCCGGCGGAGTTCACCGCGTCGATTGCTGATTTCGAGGCGCGCTTGCGCCGGACGGCCGAGCAGGGCTTCGCCGCCGATCGATCGTTCCTCGACGAGTACCGCGTTGCCGTGCGCCCGGTGGTGGCCCGCTGCTGGGCCATGTTCGGCGAAGGGCGCGGTCTCCTTCCTCTTCTTGGCCCGGAGGCTCGGCCGGTGGTTCGCCTGTTCATCGAGGGAGGCGAGCGCGTGCTGCGCGCGATCGAGGACTGGAACCTGGAGACATGCATCCACCGTCCGACCCTCGCGGCGCCCGTGAAGGCGTGGCTGGTCGGGCGCGCGTGGGTCGAGGCCCGCGCTCCGCAGTGGGCCATCGGATGGGCGGGAGGCACGCGGTGAACGGTCCCATGTCGCCGGTCCCGGCGGACCTCGCGCCCGCGATCGCCGAGTGCGAGCGGATCACCCGCGAGCGCGCCCGCAACTTCTGGTACGGGCTGAAGCTGACCCCCGAGCCGCAGCGCAGCGCGATGTACGCGATCTACGCATGGATGCGCGAGGCCGACGACCTTGCGGACGCGGCCGGGTTTTCCGCCGAGGAGCGCGTGGCACGGATCGCCCGCTTCCGCCAGGAGACCGACGCGGCGCTCGCCGGCGAGCCGCCGGGCGGGCGTCCCGTCTGGCGGGCGCTGGCGTGGGTTGCGCAGGGTGACCGGCTCTCGGCGGCGGACTTCCACGACATGATCGATGGCCAGCTCTCCGACGTGGGGCCCGTGCACTACGAGACCTGGGACGACCTCCGCGCCTTCTGCTACCGGGTGGCAAGCACCGTGGGGCTGGTATGCATCCGCGTGTGGGGCTATCACGATCCGGAGGCCCCGGCGCTGGCGGTGGAGCGGGGCATCGCCTTCCAGCTCACCAACATCCTCCGCGACTACCGCGAGGACCACGACCTTGGGCGCGTGTATTTGCCCGCCGCCGACTTCCGACGGATGGACCTGACGCCCGATGCACTGCGGGCGTGGTCGTCCCCGGCGCAGTGCGCCGAGTTCATGCGCGCCCAGTGCGACCGGGCCGAGCAGTTCTACGAGCGCAGCGCACCGCTCGACCGGATGATCACGCCGGAGTGCCTGCCCACGCTCTGGGCGATGACCGAGATCTATCACGGGCTTCTCCTGCGGATCCGTGCCAATCCCGCGGCGGTGGTGGGCGCGTCGCGCGTCCGGCTGCCCGCGTGGCGCAAGGCATGGATCGCCTGGCGGGCGCGCCGCATGCACCGCGCGGGGTCGGCGTGAGTGCGCCGCGCCACGTGGCGGTGGTCGGCGGCGGAATCGCCGGCCTCGCGTGTGCGCTCCGCTTGGCGGAGGCCGGCGTCGGCGTCGCGGTGATCGAGACGCGCCGCAAGCTGGGTGGACGCGCCACCAGCTTCGTCGATCCGCGCACGGGGGAGGTGCTCGACAACTGCCAGCACGTCCTCATGGGGTGCTGCACGAACCTGCTCGACTTCTACGATCGCCTCGGGGTCGCCGACGCCATCGAGTGGCATCCGGTGGTCCGCTGGGCGAATCCCCCGCGCGCGCCCGACGTGATGCAGCCGGGGCCGCTGCCTGCGCCCGCCCACTTCACCGGAAGCTTCCTCCGGATGCGGATGCTCAGCTTGGGCGCCAAGATCGCGGTGGCGCGCGCCATGTGGCGCTTGCTTCGGCTCGGCGCGACCGGGCGCGCCCGCTGGGAAGGGCGGACGTTCCTCGAGTTCCTGCTGGAGACGCGACAGCCCGAGGAGGCCGTCCGGCTCTTCTGGAGCCCCGTGGTGGTGAGCGCCTGCAACCTCGACGTGGACCGCGTCGGGGCATCGCCGGCCATGCAGGTGTTCCAGGAAGGATTCCTTGCCAACCGCGTGGCGCCCGTGATGGGGCTCTCGACGCTCCCGCTGGTGCGGCTCTACGACCCGGCGGAGCCGGCGATCATCGCGGCGGGCGGCCGGCTCTCGCTCGGCGTCAGCGCCCGCGCGATCGCCTTCGACGGCCGGCGCGTGACCGGGGTGGTGACCGACGAAGGCATGGTGGATGCGGACGCCGTGGTGTCGGCGGTTCCCGCGGACCGCCTCGCCAAGCTGTGCTCGGGGTCGTTGCGGTCCGCCGACGGGCGCCTCCGGCACCTGGAGTCGATCGGGCACGGCACCATCCTGGGCGTGCACCTGCGGTTCCCGGTCCGGGTGATGGAGGTGCCGCACCTGGTGCTGCCGGGCCGTGGCACGCAGTGGCTCTTCGACAAGGGCGTGGGCGAGGATGGGTCGCAGCACCTGCACGCGGTCATCAGCGATGCCGACGCATGGATGGAGCTCGACGAGCCGTCGATCGCCGCGCGCGTGGTCGACGACGTCCGCTGGGCCCTTCCCGCGGCGCGTGGGGTCGAGCCGACGTCGGTGCGCAGCGTGAAGGAACGACGGGCGACGTTCGCGGCCGTGCCTGGCCTCGAGGCGCGGCGGCCGACCGCCGCCCCAACCGGTCTGGATCGCGATGGTGGCGTGCGGAACCTCTTCCTGGCGGGCGATTGGACCCGTACCGGCTGGCCAGCCACCATGGAGGGCGCGGTGCGTTCGGGCTACCTGGCGGCCGGAGCCATCCTGGGGCGGCGACTCGTGGTCCCCGATCTGCCGCCCGCGCCGTTGGCCCGGCTCCTCGGGGTGGCGCGGTGAGCATGGCGGAGGGGGAATCGGGCCCGGCGTTGCGTTCGCGCGCGGTCCTCGAGCGGTGCGCGACGCACGGATTCGCGCTGGCGGGAATTGCCGCGGCCATGCCGAGCCGGCGCGCGGCGGAGTACCGCGCCTGGATCGCCGCCGCGCGTCACGGCGGCATGTCGTATCTGGCGGAGTCGGTGGAGGCGCGCCTCGATCCACGGGTGCTGCTGCCCGGGGCGCGGAGCGTGCTCTGCGTGGCCGATCGCTACGCCGACGGGTCGCCCGACGCTCGCGTCCCGGGCCTCGGTCGCATCGCCCGGTACGCGCGTGGCGAGGACTACCACGTGGTGATCCGGGCGCGGCTCGAGGCGCTGGCCGATGAACTCCGCGCCGTGCACGCGGACGACCGGTTCCGCGTCTGCGTGGATTCGGCGCCGATCCTCGAGCGCGAGCATGCCGAACGCGCGGGGATCGGCCGCATCGGCAAGCACACCTTGGTGATCGGCCCCGCCGGCTTCGGGAGTTGGCTGCTGCTGGGCGTCATGGTGACGACGCTCGATTTGGCCCCGGTGCGCGCCGACTCGGCCGCCGGCCTCGCGCCGGCCGAGGGTGACCCATGCGGATCGTGCACGCGGTGCATCGACGCCTGCCCGACGCAGGCCATCGCCCCGTGGTCGGTGGACGCCACGCGATGCATCAGCGCCGCGACCATTGAGGAGCGCGGCGCGCTCGCCGGATGGGCCGCGCGCACCGAGGACTGGCTGTTCGGCTGCGATACCTGCCAGGAAGTCTGCCCGCACGCGCAGCCGACGCGGCGTTCCCGGCGGACGCCCGTCCACGAGGCGTACCGCGCCCACCGGACGTCGCTGCCGCTGCTGGACGTGCTCGGCTGGAGCGATGCCGATTACGAGGCGGCCCGCCTGAACGGCGTGCTGCGTCGCGCAAGCCGCGTGATGTGGCAGCGCAACGCGGCGTGGGCCGCGGGTGCGGCGCTGCGCGACCCGCACGTCAGCGCCGCGGACGCAGCAGCGCTGCGCACGCGGCTGGGGGAGTTGGCGACCGGTGGAGCGAACGAGGACGCCCCGGTGCGCGAGGCCGCCGCCGAGGCGCTCCGCGTGGGTTCACTTGTTGGGTGAGTCGGGCTCGTCGGAGGGCTCCGCCGCAGGCGGCTCCGGGGTGTCCGAGGGCTCCGATGCGGGCTCCTCGGACGGATCCGCCCCCGGCTCGCCGGCCGGATCGGACGCGGGGTCCGCGGCAGGCGGCGCATCGGGAGAATCGGCGCCGGGCTCGGCGTTCGGCGCGCCGGCCTCGTCCATCGAGCCCTCGGCCGAGCCATCGCTGGTGGGCTCGGCGTCTGGCGCCGGCTGCTCGCCGTCCGCGGCGTCCGACGCGTCGATCGGTTCGGGACGCTTGACCTCGGCGAGCTCGATGCCGAGCGCGGCAGCGAGTTGCTCGATGCTTGCCATCATCGGTGCGGCCGTCGGACCCTCGAGGCCCGACAGGGCATCGCGTGCGTCGAGCAGCGCGGCGCTGGCCTTGTTGATCTCGGCGGTGCGCGCGGTCGCGAGCCGCGCCGTCAGCGCCTGCATGTCCACCTGGCCGCCCGATGCGGCGGCGGCCCCGGCCGCCATCAGCACGCCCTGGTCGATGGCGTCGACCGTGATGGCCGCGAAGCGCGCTCGGGCCAGCGCCAGTGCGGCGCCGTCGAGACCGCTTCCGCCGGACGAGAGTCCGCCGTCCTGCAGCGCCTCGTCAATGGCCTTGGAGACGGGCTCGCACTGTTCGGCGTTGAGCGTCGTGAACTCCTTCATGAGTTCGCCGGTCTCCGAGATCAGGCGATCGATGCGGGTCTTGGCGGCCTCGGCGCGGCCTCGG
>JBJOIF010000232.1:0-2955 GCA_046047335.1 Planctomycetota bacterium
GTGCTCTTCACCGAGCCGTCCTCCACGGATCCGGACGTCCAGGTCCTCAAGTACTGGAAGCGCGACGGATTCCGCGTGGTGGAGACGCGCACGATCGATGCGCTCCCGGATGGCTTCGACGTGGCGGTGGTGGCCGACATCGGCAACGACCGCACCCTGGACATCGTGCTGCAGGACGCCGAGGATCCAACGCGCGTGACGGTCTGGTCGCTTCAGGGCAGCGCCATCTCCGCCAGCACCGACTACCAGCTGCCCGAAGGCGACTGGCACCTCTCCGATGGGGCGTTCCGGACCCGCACGGGCCGCGATCTGATCCTGCGCGACCGCGCCACCGGCGAAGTGCGTGTGCTGGCGGGCTCCGGCGACACGGTCACCTTCCCGGTGATCGGCCAGCGGCCGATGAACATGCGGCTGGCGGGCTTCGGCGATGCCAACGGCGACGGTCAGCCCGACCTCTTCTGGCAGGGCAAGGGCACCGAGATCGACACCGTGGGTCAGGACGAGGACGGCAACTACGTCACCACCAGCTCGCGCCGCGCCGGCTTCGCCAACAAGCCGATCATCGACATCCGCGACTGGAACGACGACGGCACCGTGGATTTCTGGTGCCAGACCGGCCGCCGGAACTTCATCATGTACGGGCTCTTCCAGGACGGCTACATGTACAGCGCCGAGAGCAAGGACCTCGGCGGTGCCCCCGGCAGCGTCGCGGGCTTCGCGGCGCGGTAACCTCGGCGCGATGCATCCCGTCACGATCGCCGTCACTGGCGGTCTCGGCAACCAGTTGTTCCAGTTCGCGGCCGCCCGTGCCGTGGCGAAGGCCTCAGGACGGGAAGTCCGCCTCTGCTACCGGATGTTCGATCGCCCCTGGGTGCGCCGGGCGTTCGTGGCCGCACGGCACTGGGTGAGGGAACTTGGGGCGGACCAGGATGCACGGTTTCGCCTGGCGGCCATGGCGCGCACGCCCGAACTCTTGGCAATCCAAGCGGAGGCACGCGAGACCTCTCGGGCGGAGGACCGCGCCCTTGGCTTCCGCCGAAGCAGCCTGAAGCGTGCGTTCAAGGATCCGGCCTGGGGCCATGCTGGCATCCGCGTGCTGCGCACCATCGACGACGCCCGCGATGCGATCGCGCGCGGTGTCGATGCTGCCCCGGGCCGCACCATCCTGGTGGCGGGCTACATGGCCGGTGATGCGTTGGTGGCCCCGCAGATCGAGGCGCTGCGAACGACGCTTCGCATTGCCCCGGACACGCCGTACCTGCGGCAGTGGACCGCGTGGGTGCGCGAAGCACCCACCGTGGGCGTGCACGTGCGCCGCGGCGACTACGCCAAGCCCGCATACGACGGCATCTTTCCGATCCTGCCGGCCGAGTGGTACCGGCGCGCGGCCGAGCGGCTGCACGCGCTGCATCCCGGCGTGCGCTTCGTGGTGGTCACCGACGAGCCGGCGTGGGCGAAGGCGAACCTGCGCCTTCCAGGCCAGATGCGAATCGCCTCGGCCGAGCACCCGGCATCGCCTCGTGAGGATCTTGCACTGCTCGCCGCGTGCACGCACCACGTGATCGCCAACAGCACGTTCAGCTGGTGGGGGGCACGCCTGGCGACCGGCGGCGGCTCCGTGGTGGCCCCAAGTTGCTGGATGCTGACGCAGCACGACGCCGCGCCGCCGGCCGGGTTCATGCCGGAGTCATGGCTCCTGGAGGAGAATCCGCGCACGCGGTCGTGAGGGCCACCGCCAGCTCACGGCCAGGCACACCGCGATGATGGCGCCCGGTGCCTTCGCGGTGACGATGCCCGTCACCGACCCCACCAAGATGGCCACGTAGAGCGCCATGGCCGCTGCGGAGGTGGGGTCGAACGCGGACTGGCGCCAGAGGCGCCATCCGAGCGCCAGCACCGGGAAGGACACGAGCACCGCGCCGGGAATGCCCCCATCGACCCACCACTGAAGAAACAGGTTGTGGGCGTCGGTCAGGGAACCCCGCAGGTAGCGCTCCAACGGCGCGATCCGCCGGGAATCCTCTGCCATCTGCGCCATCGCCCACCGCGGCAATTGAGCGGTGAACCAACCCCGGCCACCACCGAGCCACGGGTGTTCCAAGGCGATGTCAAACGCGGCGAGCGCCAGCGTGGCCCGCTCGGACGTGAGCCGCCCGAGCGCCAGATCCTCCATGCCGTCGTCGTCCATCCGCATGGCCAGGTCGGCCGAGGTCCGCAGCCGATTGGCCACCGGCGACTCCACCGCGATCCACCATCCGGCCGCAGCAAGCACCAGCACGGTCACGATGGCGACGCCTCGTGCCGCACGACCGAGGTGAGGACGCGTCGCCACGCACCACACCCCGATCAGCATCCCCACCACCGCCGCGCGCCGTGCCGAGAGCACGATCAGCCACGCTGCCGCCGCGGCCGGCATCGCCCACATCGCCTTGCCCGGCCACCGAAGGTGCCGCACCGCATGCGCGGCAAGCACCACCACCGTGTGCAGCTGCCACTGCAACTGTCCGAAGTTGGAGAGCGATTGCACCGCGTGCGGCGCCACCCATCCGGTCCCCGTCCACGACCACGCCAACGCAAGCGCCACGTGCACGGTGCCGCCCGCAAGCATCGCCCCAAGCACGAGCCACGGGCGTGCCATCAACGGCCACAGCATGAGCGGGGTGATGACCCACCGTTCGGGCATCGCGCCCGGGTAGCCCGGTCCAAGGTTCGGCGCCCACGACGCTCCCACGGCCGTCCATCCCGCCCACCCCAGCAGGGAGAGCATCAGCGGATCGCGCAGCACGGGCACGAACGCCCGGTGGATCTTGGGAAGCCGCGCCAAGGCCACGGCCAGCAGCACGCCCCACGTGATGCCCTCGGCGGCGTTGGAGATCGACTGTGCCAGCGACCACGCGAGGCCGGCGGCCACGTGCATCGCGTGCCCTGCGGGGTCCCGCCGCTCGGCGTCGGCGA
>JBJOIF010000233.1:0-7370 GCA_046047335.1 Planctomycetota bacterium
GTTGGCATCGCGCCGTTCGTTGCGCACCACGACCTTGGACTCTTCGGCCATCTTCTTGACCTGGGTCCCCAGCTGCTTACGCCGGTCGGCGCTCGGCGCCGGGACGCTCACGCGGACGGCATTGCCCTCGGCCACGGCGCGCACGCCGATCCCGGCGTTCTCAATGGCGCGGACGATCTCGCCCTTCGAACCGGGGTCGAACGGCTTGACGACCAGCGTGGTGGCGTCGGCCACGCTGATGCCGGCCAGCTCCCGCAGGTCGGTGCTGGAGCCGTAGTAGTCGACCTTCACGTACTCGACGAGCGCGCTCGTGGCGCGCCCGGTGCGCACGCCGCGGAGCTCGCGCTGGAAGTACTCGGTCCCCGTTTCCATCCGTTCCTCGGCCTCAAGCAGCACGGTGTCGATGTCCATCGCAATCTCCTCGGCGGTTCAGTTGGTGACCACGGTGCCGACGGACGAGTCGCCGTCGAGCACCCGCTGGATGTTGCCGGAGCGCCGGAAGTCAAACACCACGACCGGCACCTCGTGCTCCATGCACATGGTGAGGGCCGTCAGGTCCATGACCGCCAGCTGCCGCTCGATCGCCTCGGCGAACGTCAGCCGCTCGTACCGTGTGGCGCTCGGGTCCTTCTTGGGGTCGGCGGTGTAGATGCCGTCCACCTTGGTGGCCTTCAGGATCGCCTGCGCGCCGAGTTCGATGCCGCGCAGGCTCGCGCAGGTGTCGGTGGTGAAGAACGGGTTGCCGGTGCCGGCCACCAGGATCACCACGCGGCCCTTCTCCAGGTGCCGGATGGCGCGGGCGCGGATGAACGGCTCGGCGACGGCCGAGAGGTTGATGGCGCTCATCACCCGGGCCTCGATGCCGAGGTGGCCCAGGGCCTCCTTGAGCGCGAGTCCGTTGATCACGGTGCCCAGCATGCCCATGTAGTCGGCCGTGGACTGGTCGATCTTGCCGGCCTCGGCCAGTCGTGCGCCGCGGATGATGTTGCCGCCGCCCACGACGACCGCCAGCTGCAGGGGGCTGGCGTGCCGGTAGGCATCGGCGATCTCCTTGGCCAGCAGCCCGAGTTCGCCGGGGTCGATGCCGAGCTCGCCCGGCTTCGCCAGGCTCTCGCCGCTCACCTTCAGGACCACGCGCTCGTATCGCTTCGCCAAGTTTCCTCCGTGCCGGATCGGGATCGGTTCCAGGGGGCGCATGGTAGGTGGTTTGCCTGACGTGCGGATCCACGGCGTTCCATACGATGGGGGCGTGCAGGAGGCACCGGACGTTCCCGCGGTCGTACGCCCGTCCCGGACGGGCGCGGTCGGCGCCGGGCTCCGGTGGCTGCTGATCGGGCTGGCCCTGAGCCTCCCGATCCACGCGTCGTTGCTGGTCTGGTTGGCGGTCACGCGCGTGGATCGCCCGGCCGATTCGCGCCCCGGGATCACCGGCATCGAGATGGCGATCGCTCCTGAGGACGTCGGTCCCGGTGCGCCCGACGACGGCGGCGGCGCCGCCGGCAGCGACGTCCCCGCCGATCCCATGGCCACGGCAGCGGCGGTGGTCGAACGCGACGAGGCGATGGTCGACCCGCTCGCCGGGGGCGAAGGCACCAGCACCGGGCTCGGCGAGGGCGGGGCGGACGGGTTCGGCGGATTTGGGCCGGGCGGCGGCGGTGGAG
Source organism: Planctomycetota bacterium (assembly GCA_046047335.1). GTDB lineage: Bacteria > Planctomycetota > Phycisphaerae > Phycisphaerales > SM1A02 > UBA966. The sequence goes on from JBJOIF010000233.1 coordinate 1,662, forward strand.
ACGGGTTCGGTGGAGGCGGTGGCAGCGGCGGTGGCGGCGGCGGAGGAGGCCTCGCGGGCGGTTCAGGCGGCACCACCTTCTTCGGGATTGGCGGCCGCGGCACCCGCTTCGCCTACGTCGTCGACAAGAGCGGATCGATGAGCAACCGGATCGTCGAGGCGAAGGAGCAGCTTCTCAAGTCCATTTCGGCACTGCCCGACTACGCCAGCGTGTACGTGATCTTCTACGACAGCGCCGAACCCATCGCCTTCAGCGACCGATGGGAACGCGTCCGATCGAGCATGCTCCAGCGCATGCGTGGTTGGCTGCAGCGCAACGTCGGCCCGTCCGGGGGCACGGAGCCGGTGCCCGCGTTCCAGCGTGTCTTTGCGCTCGACGCGCGGCCCGACGTCATCTTCTTCCTTTCCGATGGTGAGATTCCCCGGGAAGCCATCGGTCAGATCCGGCAGTTGAACAGCCGGGGCCGTGCGGTGACGATCAACACGATCGCCTTCGGCGACGAGGCGGGCAGCGCGCAGCTGCGCCAGGTGGCCCAGGAGTCGGGCGGCGAATTCCGCCAGGTCCGCGCCGCCGGCGACCGGGGGCGTCGATGATGGCTGGGCGTCGTGCCCATGCCGGCCCCTCCCGGCGGATGGCCGTGCTTGCCACGGCGGCCGCGATGGCGTGGGCATCCGTGTCCTCCGCCGCGCCGGCGCCGCCTGCATCGATCGAGCTGCGCGGGGGCGCGCCGGCGCTGCGCGGGTCGGTCGAGTCCATCGGACCGGAGGGCGTGACCGTCGGCGTCGACCGCGGCGGGGTGGTGCAGCCACGGACCGTGCCCTGGAGCGAGGTGCGGGCGATCGAGCCCGCCGAGGCCAAGGCGGCGTCATGGCTTCCCGCGGGCGAAGCGCTGTGGCGCGCGCGCATCCGGGTGATGCGCGGCGACTGGCCGCTGGCCGCGGAGCCGTTCCGCACCGCGGCCGCCGCGTGGCGAGGCATGGCGCCGTGCGCCGACGGTGCGTTCGCCGCCGCAGGCGCCGCCGAGTCGGCGCTGCGCGCGGGTCGACCCGAGACTGGCGCGGCCGACGCCTTCGAGGCGATTCGCGTGGTGCGTGCCATGACCGCCGGGCAAGCAGCGGCGGCGCCCGCCACGGCCGCCGGCGAGTCGATGCGGCTCGTGGACGCGCGGATCGTGGATCCTGCGGTGCCCCTCTCGGCGATGTTCCCGCCCCACGCGCTTGCACCGGACGTTGCGGCCTCGGCGTCGCGGTCGGTGCGGGACTGGGCCGCGACGGCCGGCGGCGCCATGGCGGACGTGGCTTTGGCCTGGGCACGCGCGGCTGACCCGACCGGACCGGTCGAGCCCCCTGCCGGCGCGGAGGCGGGGGTGCGCGACGACGCGACGCGCGCGGCGACGGCCGCGCTTGAGGCGATCGTGGCGTGTCGCGCCGGATCGGTGGACGAACGATGGGTGGGCTTGTCCGCACTGGCCCGTGTCCGTCGGGGAATGCCGACGTGGTTCGACGCGTGGGCCAGGCTGGCCGCTGCGGAGGCGCTGCTCGTCGATGCCGACGAGGCGGTGCGTTCGCGCGGCGCGGTGCTCCTGGTGAGCGTGGTGGCGTGCGACGCCGCCGAGCAGCCGATGCTTGCGCTGCGCGCGGAGATGCTGCTGCGATCGCCTCCGGCGCCCCTTCCCGGCACCGTGGCCACGATGCTCAACGCCGCATCGGGCGCGCCGATTCGCGCGGACGTCACCGTCCCGCGCGATCGCGCCGACCGCACCACGGCGGCGATCGAGTCGCGCGGGCGCTTGGAGCTTCTGGTGACGCACCTGGAGTCCCAGGTCGATCGCGAGCTCGAGGGACCCTCGCGCCAGGCGCTCGTCGAGCGGTTGGCGACGGCGCTCGCGAGCCTCCTCGAGCGCGAGTCGGACCCCGTGCGCCGCGAGGCGCTGGTGGCCAGGGCAGCCGTGCTCCTGCGCGGGCTCGATCCTGCGGACCCAGGGGGAGACGCGCTTCGCCTGGTGCTGCTGCGCGCGCAGTACCGCGCCATGCAGCGCGACGCCGAGGAGTGGCGAGCGGGGCGCATCGACCGCACGCAGGCCGAGTCGGTCCGTGCGCGGGCGGCGGGCCTGGTCTCGGACTTCGGCACGTTGGCAACCCGGGCCGGGCAGGCGCAGGAGCGGTCCGAGCGCGGCGCCACCCGCAGCAGCGGTGCCGATGCCGAGCGGCTCGACCGAGTGGCCAGCCGAAGCGAGGACGTGATGCGGAGCGCGCAGTTCTTCCGTGCATGGAGCGCGTACTACGCGGCCTGGCTCGGCCGTGAGCTGGGCATCGACGACTGGCGCGACCGCGCCAACGCCGCGCTCGCCTGGTTCGCGGCGCTGATCGAGCCTGGTCGCGTGGCGGTGACGCCCGAGGAGGTGTCCGTCGACCTCCGCAGCAACGAGGGATTCGCGAGCGCGCTGCTGGGGATGGGCCAAGTCGCGGGACTCGTGCAGTCGGCAGCGACGTCGGATGCATGGCTTGCGCTGCTCGACGAGCCGCGCACGCATCCGGCGATCCGAAGCAAGCTGGACGCGTGGCGCATGGCGTCGCTGGTGGATCGCGGCGACCTGACGGGCGCAGTCGCGCTCCTTGGACGTTCGGGCGATGGTCCGCAGGGCATCCCGATGGCGCTCATCGCCGCGGCGGGTGCCGCCCGCGCGCCCGACCGAGCCGGTGCCGATGCCTTGATCACGGAGGCCGTGGCGCGACTTGCCACCGCCGGCAAGCTTCGCGAATTGGCGCTGGTGGGCGCGGCGCCGACCGGTGCCTCGGGGCCCGGTGCCGCACTGTTCGTGGCGGTGCGTGCAGCGAGCGACGCGCAGCGCCTGCAGACGGCGGGAGAGGGCGATGCCGCGGCGGCCCGATGGCGCGCGGCCGCCGAGGCCATCGCCGAGGCGACTGGCCCCGGAGCGCCCGGCGCGATCGCCTCGGGTGCGCGCGCGCTGCAGGGGCACATCCTTCGTGGGGCCGGGCGGCCCGCGGAGGCAGCCGACGCCTTCCTCGGTGCGGCCGAACTGCTGACCGGCGAACGTGCCGCCGAGGCGCGATGGATGGCGGTGGGCAGCCTCGAGGCCGCGGGCCTCATGGATCGCGCGGAGTCAGAGGCGGATCGACTGGTCGCCGAGTCGCCGGAGTCCGCGTCGGGCGTCCGTGCGCGCGCGTGGCGCCTCGGCAAGGCCCAGACGCCGTCGGCGGAGGACATCGACGCGTTGCTCGGCGGCAGCGTGCCGATGGAACTCGCTGGCGCGGCGCGGCGTGCGGCCATGGACGCGCTGTACCGACGGTACCGCGCCACCGACGGTGCCGAGCGGACGGCGGCGGCGCGTCGGGCCCTTGCCGTGTCGGACGACGAGCCCGCACCCCCCGGCCCGCCGGGGACGGTGGAGCTGCGCCGGCGATTGGAAATGGCCGTGGCCGTCCGCGATGCTGCACGCGCGAGGCAGGCGCTCGACGCGCTCGAGGCGCGCGCGGGGCAGGACCCGGCGCTTGCGGACGAGCGCGCCGCACGCGCGGCGCAGGTCGCGGCGCTTGAGGGGCGCGTGCTCGAGGCGATGGAGTGGCTCGATCGAGTCGATGCCGCCGGCCCGTGGTCGCGCGTGGCAGCGTCGACGGTGCTCGCCGCCGTGCGGTCGGCCGCACGCTCGCCAGCCGACGTGCGCGCGCGGGTGGCCAAGCGACTCGCCGATGCGCCGGACGGCGGCGCACCAGCGTCCGTCGGCGCGCTGGTGGCGTGGATCGAGGCCGAGGCGCAGCTGGCGCGATCGGGCCACGCCGGCATCGACCGAGCGGGCGCCATCGCCGCCGCCGACCGCGCGGTGACGGCCCATCCCCGCGACATCCCGTTGGCGCTCGCTGCCGCCGACTTCGCGGCCGCCACGGGCCGGGCCGGGCGTGCGCAGGAGCTGGTCCAGCGCGCGCTGGCGGCGGAGCCAGTGGGTTCCGAAGGATGGATGCTTGCCAAGGCCGTGCAGCTGGAGGCGCTTTCGATCGACGACGCGGCCCGTGCCCGGCAGTTGCTCGATCAGGTGCGGCAGCTCAACGGAGGACTTGGATCCGGCGCGGGCGGCGACCGGCTCCGCGCCCTCGACGCGGCGCTTCCGCCAGCGGGAGGCGGACCATGAACGAGCGCCTTCTCGATCAACAGGTGTTCGCGGTGCTGCGTGCAAGCGGCGGATGGAACGCGACCGCTCGTGCGCGCTTGGCGGCATTCGCCGGACAGCGCGGAATTCCCATGGACGCGGTGCTGGCCAGCGCCATGCGTGCCGCTGCGATGCTCGCGGCCCCGGCGGGCCCAGCGTCACCCGGCGGCGTCGACGCCTCCGGCGCGCCTGCACCGACGTCTGTTCCGGATACCGCTGCGCCAGTAGAGGCGCGGCGTCGCGCCTTCATGCCCACGTGGGTCGGCGCCGTCGCCCTGGCGATCGCCACGGCCATCAGCGCGTGGATGACCTGGTTTGCGGTCGAGCGCGCGGCGGTCGAATCCCCGACCGATCGTGGTGCTCCGGCCTCCGCACGTCCCGAGGCGCGTGCCGACGGGATCGATCCCGGCGCCATCGATCCGACGCCACCAACGTCGCGTGCTTCGTCGTCGGGTCAGCCTCGCCCGTCCGGCGATTCCGCCGCGCCGTTGGCGCCCCGAGGGCCGTCGGTCCCTCCGGTTCCAGCCATGTACGCCCGACCGCCGGTCCTGCGGATCGACGCCGCCCCGGAGTGGTCCCGCGCCGCCGTCGAGTCGCTGGCGTCCGACGAGCCGGCACTCGAGGAGGCGTCGGCTCGGCTCGGTGCCGGAGCACCCGCCACCGACGCCGATCGCGCGCTGTTTGCGCGGGTGGTGGAGTCGTTCTGCGGAGCCTGGCCGACCCTCGACGCTCGACTCCGTACCGAGTCCGTCGAACGCATCGGCCGCATCGCGCGCATGGACGAACGCGCGAGCGAGCGCGTCGATGCGCTCGACGCCGCCGCCCGATCGGCCCCGTCGACCCCCGAGGGCATCTGGCGGGGATCGGGTGCGTCCGGTCTCGCTGCCGCGCTGCGCGCCGGTCCGGGCCGCGCGGACGAGGCATTCACCGAGGCCATCGGTCGCTGGCTCGCCGATCGGGCCCCATCGGTGGCCGACGCCGTGCTTTCGGGGAGTCCGTCGGTGGCGGCCGATGCGGTCGATGCCTGGCTCACGGCGGCGGAGGGCGCGTTGGCCGGTGAGGCCGTCGATGCACGCGTGCTCGCGCTCCTCGACATGCTGCTCCGTCGCGGCGCGCCCTTCGAACGTCCGGGGGTGAGCGCCGACGCCGGAGGCACCTTGCTGGATGCGCTGGGCTGGACTGGTCCGGCACCCGCACGCGCGGCGATCGCTACGGCGTTCGAGGCGTGGCTCGAGGACCCGTCGGTGCCGACCACCGCGCTCCACGGGCTCACGAGCGTGCTGGCGGCGCGCCGGCCCGGGCCCTGGTGGACGCCGTGGCTCGTGGTCGATGCCCGGGCCGATTCCGTCTCGCGCCGGCGCACCGGCGAGCGATTCCGTGAGGCGCTCGCGGCGTGCGTCGGCGAGCCCGCGGAAGCCGACGCCGGCTCCCTTCGACGCCCGCGCGGCGTTTCCACCGACGCCATCGACCGTTGGCTTCGCGCTGCGGGTGCCGTGGAGTCGCGGCGTGCCGACGGTGATCCCGCCGAGCGCTTGGTCCATGCC